>DATAMS010000516.1:0-4169 GCA_036260495.1 Thermoanaerobaculia bacterium | reverse complement strand
TCGACGCGAAGTCCCGTCGTCCGCAAGGCATCGAGCGTCGCTCCTCGGGCGATGAAGACGACATCCTCGTCACCGTGGGCGAGTTTGCCTCCGAAGTAGCCGCCCACGCCGCCGGCACCAATGATCGCGATTCGCATGATCAGACCAACTTGAAAATCTCGCGATGGCCACCTTCGACGAGATCCATGTAGCCGGCCATCGCTTCGCGAACGTCGTCGCGTTTGGAATAGGCAGCCATGTGGTGCTCGAAGTCGGCGAGCGAGGCGAATTCGGCTTCGAGCACAACGGTCCAGTAGCTGGCGACGGCATCGACCATGACGCGGCAATTGCTGAAGCGGTCTTCGCTTTCCATCGACGGAATGGTCCGCTTGAACTTGGCGGCAAGCTCGCCGGCTTTCCCCGGTTTGCATCGAAAAACATCGCGAACGACGTACATGTTTTTGCCTCCTGCGGCGGGCCGTGCGCATTCTATGTTTTCGTGTAAAATCCCGCACCTTCGCGGGGACGCGTGCGGCCTTCGCGGCGCATTTCTTGCGTCGATACAGCATCACAATCTGATCCGTCGAGAGGACGACTCATGACCGAAATCCTGACGCTTCCCGTAGAGCCGAAGTCTGTGGTGTCGAATCCGTCGCCCGATGAGCTGCGGCGCTACACGGAAGAGATGCCGAACTGCCGCAAGACCGAGTTCGGCAATGTGAATGTGGCCACGCGCGTGGTGTCACGCTCGAAGGGCTCGACGTTCGTGGCCACTGACACGCCGGAGAATCACTCCGATCAGACGATCAGCCGCGCGGAGTACGAGCGCGTGGCGAAGATCCAGAACGACTACATACGAACCCGTGAGATGCTCGTGATCGACGGCTTCATCGGCAACGATCCGCAGTTTCGTGTGCCGGCGCGGTTGATCATCGAGAAGGCAAACGCGAACATCGCCGCGATGCAGCAACATCTTTACTATCCCGCCACCCCGGCGGAGCTCGACAGCTTCGAGCCTGCCGTCACGGTAATCTACACGCCGAATCTGAAGGCCGAGGGGTATCCCGAAGAGCGGCTCATCGCGGTCGATCTCGATCACTACATCACGCGCGTCTTCAACTCCGACTACTTCGGTGAGTCGAAGAAGGGCGGGCTGCGGATGTGGAACAAGATCGTCTACGAGCGCGGCGGACTGGCCCTTCACGCCGGATGCAAAATCATTCCGGTCGATGGCGAAAACAAGGTCGCCCTCATCGTTGGGCTTTCAGGCACCGGCAAGACGACCACGACGTTCACGAAGCAGAACAATTCGCAGCCGGTGCAGGATGACTTCTGCGCCCTGATGCCGGGCGGCAAGGTTTACGCGACCGAGAACGGCTGCTTCGCGAAGACGTTCGGCCTCAACCCGAAAGACGAGCCGACGATCTTTCATGCGTGTGCGTCTCCGCATGCGTACCTCGAGAATGTGTCGCAGGATGACAGTGGCAAGATCGATTACTTCGATACGTCGTACACGCCGAACGGCCGGGCGGTCATCCGCATGGGTGACGTGGCAGGTGCGTTCGACGCGCGCGAAGTGAACAAGGTCGACTTCCTGCTCATCCTCAACCGCAACGAGAACATCATTCCCGCGGTCGTCAAACTGGAAGGCCCGCTGGCCGCCGCATACTTCATGCTCGGCGAGACGAAAGGAACGAGCGCGGGCGGCGCAGCCGAGGCGGGCAAGTCGCTGCGCGTACCGGGAACGAATCCATTTTTTCCGCTGCTGCACGCGTTCCAGGGCAACCGGATGATGGAACTGATGAACGAGAGTCCGATGGACGTCTATCTCATGAACACCGGCCGCATCGGCGGCGACGAGAAGGACGAGCGCTCGAAGAAGGTGAAGATTCAGCATTCATCCGCGGTCGTGAAAGCGATCGCCGAGGGAACAATCAAGTGGCAGAAGGACCCGGATTTCGGATACCTCGTGGCGTCCGAAGTGCCGGGCATCGATGACGCCGACTACCTCCAGCCGAAGTCAATGTACGAACGGCAGGGGAGGCTCGACGAGTACAACCAGCTCGTCGAAAAGTACAACACGGACCGGCGGGCGTATCTCCGAAAGTGGAAGGGACTGAGCGAAGAGATCGTGAACGCGATCTGAGTTCGTCGGGAGTCGCGTTTCGGGGGTCGGAGCGTTCCGTGAATGAGAAACCTCTTTCACGCGGAGGTGCGGAGGCTGTTTTCTTCGCGTCTTCGCGTCTCCGCGTGACCGCTTTTGAGACTCGCTCGGAGCAAGTTAGCTGGCATCGCTCCGACCCCCGACGCCCGATCCGCGACCCCCGCAAAGCTCGACATCCACCCAATCCCACGGTACCCTGTGACCGTTCTGGCACATCGGAGGACGTGGGATGCGATTCGGGGCGTTTGTTCCGGCAATGATCCTGGTCAGTGCGTTCGCGGCAACGTCGCGGGCGGATCACTCTCCGGCTGTCCCAACGAATCCGCCCGCCACAAGTCCTGATCTCGAGCACCGCGCCAACGCCGGAAAATTGCGCATCCGGGCACCGCGGGGATTGCGGCGCTCCGTGTCCGATCTCGATTCGCGTGTCCTGGCCTCACTTTTGGCGCTTCAGTCGCGCGGCGATTTCGATTTTGAAGTGCGCGCCGGCGATGCTTCCTGCGATGGCAAAACCTGCACCGTGTCGCTGGCCGTGAAGCTGCCCGAGGCGCTGCCGCCGATGCGTCTGGCGATCGCGGTGGCCAACGCGAAGGGCGAGTTGTCCGAGGTGAAACACGCTGATTGCATGACATCGAACTGCACGGTCCATCTCGTACTCGAGCGCGGACGAAACACGATCTCGGTCGGCGCCACAGACGGTCTGCTCCAGACAACCGGTTTCGTGCTGACGACCGTCGTGGCCACGCCGAACCTCGAAGCTCGCACGCGCGGACGCAGCGAGTGGTTCTGAACGAAAGTGGTTAGTAGACAAGTGGATTAGTCGATTAGACGACCCACCCGGCTAACAAGGCTATTTTGGACCATCCTGATCTCTGGTCTCTAATCCTTCTCTAATCACTAGTCCACTAATCCACTGCCGCTACGTCTCCACATTCAAGAACAAATACACCGCTGCAATCGCAAAGAGAATATTCGCGCTCCAGGCCGACAGCAGCGCGGGCAGATTCCCTACCTCTCCGAATTTCGTGAAGACGGCGAAGACCATCCAGTAGACGATGCCCAGGACCAGGCCGACGCCGACGCCGTAGAGGGCGCCGCGTTTTCCGATACGGAAGGCGAACGGCAACGCGATCAGCGCCATCACCAGACTGATGAACGGCCACGACGTTTTCGTGTAGAGCTTCACCGACAGCTCTTCCGCGGCGTACCCAGACTTCCGGATGGTTTCGATGTAGCGTCGCAATTGTCCGAACGTCATCTGATCCGGTGCCCGCGCCTCTGTCGCGAAATCCTCGGGACGTTCGCTGTAGTAAAGCCGGAGCGGCCGCGTGATCGGCGCGTAGGTCGACGTGCCGTTATCGCCGAACGAGCGCATCCAGCCGTTCGAGAATACCCAGCCAACGCCGTCCCATTTCGCGTGCTCCGCGTAGACGCGGCGCGTCAAACGGAACTTCGTCGGATGAAACTCGAACACCTGGACCTGCGAGAGCTCGTGCTCGTTTCGGTCGTAGGCGAGGAAGTTGATCAGGTATCGGCCCTTGCCGAGAAACCAGAGCTTCTGCTGGTGAATCGTGGAGACGGTGGTGATGGCTGTCCGTTTCGCTTTGATTTTGTTGCGCAGTTCTTCGACGCGCTGATTCGAGTACGGCAGAACGTAATCGAGCTGCAGGTAGACCAGGAAGCTGATGACGATGGCAATTCCGACGATCGGCAGCGCGGCGCGATACAGCGACATGCCGCTCGACTTGAACGCCGTGACTTCGTTGTTCTTCGAGAAGAGGCCGAATGTGACGAGGGTGGCCACCAGCACCGAGATCGGAATCGTGTAGTTGAGGATGCCGAAGACGCCGAACCGGTAGTACGAAAGCACGGTCTGAAACGGGATGTGGTTCGCGCGGATGTCGCCGCTCAGATCGGTGTAGTCGAAGATGATGAAGAGTGCCGCGGTGGAGATGAGCACCATCATCAGGATCTTGAGGAACTCGCGGATGATGTAGCGGTCGAGCGTGTTCGGAAACGTGATGTC
>DATAMS010000502.1:0-8943 GCA_036260495.1 Thermoanaerobaculia bacterium | reverse complement strand
ACACCCGACCCCCGAATTCCGACTCGCGTTTGGAGGCTAATTTGAAGCGATCGATCGCTCTGCTCTTCGTCGTCTCCATGTTGTTCGCGCCGAGTGCGTTTCCGTTCGGCCAGAACAAGATCGTCTACGACAAGTTTCATTGGAACGTCTACCACGCCACGCATTTCGACATCTATTTCTATGATGAGGAAAAGCCGGCGCTGGAAAAGGTCGTGGACATGGCGGAGAGCGCGTATGACGACCTCTCGCGCAAATTCAATTTCCAGGTCTCCAAGAAGATCCCGATCATCTATTACGCCACGCACTCCGCATTCGAGCAGACGAACGTCGATCTGAATTTCATCCCCGAGGGTGTCGGGGCGTTCGCGGAGCCGACGCGTAATCGGATGGTCATCCCGATCGACACCACCGACGAGAAGCTTCTTCAGCTAGTACAGCACGAGCTGACGCACGTGTTCGAGTACGAAATCCTCTTTCAGGGAAAACTGGGCAAAGAAGTCACTTCGAATCCGCCGACGTGGATGATGGAAGGTCTGGCGTCGTTCATGGGGAACGACGAAGACAGCAAGGACCGGATGGTTCTGCGCGACGCCGTCGTCAACGATGCGGTCCCGCCAATCACGCATGCTCAGGGCGGCGGTTACTTTGCGTATCGTTTCGGTCACGCCGTGTTCGCGTTCATTCAACAGAAATACGGATGGGAAGGTCTCCGCGACTTCATTTACGAATACCGCAACACCCTGGGAAATTCGGTCGACAAGGCGCTCAAACGCGCGTTCGACGTGAAGCCTGACGAGTTCGACTCACAGTTTCGTACGTGGTTGCGCAAGCAATACCTACCCGCGCTCGTGGCCAAGGGCGAACCGCAGGAGTATGGCGATACGTTCAAGATCTCGGAAGGGACCGAGAGCGAGGATATGTCGCCAGCGCCGTCGCCTTCGGGCGATTTGCTGGCGTCGTATGCGACCTACAAAGAGGATGTCGACGTCATCCTCTACAACATTCCCGAGCGGCGTCTGCTTCGTAATCTGACCAGTGGTTTTACGAGCAAATACGAGTATGCCATCGCGCAGATGCTCACTGTTGGGCCGGTCATGGGCCGCGACATCGGCTTTTCGCCGAGCGGCGATCAGATCGCCCTGTTTGTGAAGAAAGAGCGCGGCCGGAATCTGCTGCTCATCAATTCTCTGAACGGCCGGATCGAGCGCTCGGTGAAGATGGATTTCGAGCAACAGCTCTCGCCAACCTATTCACCCGACGGCAAAACCATTGCCTTCGCCGGATTCAAAGGGAACGTTCCCGATATTTATGTTTACGACATTGGCAGCGGTGCGATCCGGAACCTGACGAACGACAAGTTTTTCGACGGTGCGCCGGTTTTTTCGCCCGACGGAAAATGGCTGGTTTATTCGTCGGTCGTCAATGGTTACGCCAAGTTGTTCAAACTGAATCTGGCGAACCCTGTGGAACGTTTTCAGCTCACCAGCGGCGAGTGGAACGACATCGACTCCTGGTTCTCGCCTGATGGGAAGCGGATTTTCTTTGCTTCTGACAAGCAGACCGGCCGCAATATCGCAGAGGCCGTGGCAATTTTGCAAAACGCAGAGGTAAAAGCGAAACCCGAGACCGCAACCCCGGCGCCTGATCTCGCGAAGTACGCCGCGTACAACATCTATTCGCTCAATCTCGACAATGGCGACCTGCTGCAATACACCGACGTTGTTGGCGGCTGCTTCACGCCGGTCGTGTTCACGGGCACGAACAATCGCGAGCGGATGGTATTTGCGTCCTACTACAAGCGCCACTGGCGCCTGTACTCAACGACCACCGACAAGCCGCTACATGCCGCGGAGAAGACCTTGCTGCCGTCGGCGCCGATGCTGGCCACGGCCCGCCCGTTTTTCCAGCCACCGGTCGAGGTGACGATCGATCCGGAGAAGATCGAAGCGGTGAATAACCACAAGCTCTTCATCGATGACGTCGAAGTGAACGCCGGCGTAACGTCCGACAACCTGTTTCTGTCGCGCTCGGTCATTTTTATGAGCGACATGCTCGGCGACCGGCGCTTTATCGCATCGCTCGATTCCGTTTCGTCATTCTCGAATTTCGACTTTCTCTACCTGGACTTGAAAAACCGCACTAATTGGGGATTCCGGGTTTTCGACAGCCGCTCATTCTTTACGACGTTGTCGACGACCAGCGAGTTCACACTCGACCGGAAGCAGATCTACCGCGAAACCGGCTTCGTTGGCATTCTCAGTCATCCGTTCGACCGCTATCATCGAGTCGATACGGGCGCCGGCTACGAAGAGCGTGACGTCAATTACCCGTTTCTCGACAGCGACGGCAATCTCTTCTTCATCAATCGCCGTGACAACTTCCCGTTTATCACGGCGAGCTTCACGGGCGATACGACGTCGTTCAAAGAGTTCGGACCGATCGCCGGGCATCGTTATGAAATCGGTACTGTGTTCGCACCGAACGTCCACCGCACCGCCGGCACCAGCGGGCTCCTGACCAATGACTACACGCTGGATGCACGCCAGTATTTGCCGATCTCTTCGCGCGCATTGCTTGCGACGCGCATATTCGCCGGCTATTCGCGCGGTTCGTTCCCCAATTTCTATTACTTTGGCGGCCTGAACACCTTGCGTGGCTACGAGTATCAATCCATCGTCGGAACCAAGGCCGGGTACGCAAACATCGAGCTTCGCTTTCCGCTGATCGACGTTCTCGTTACCCCGATCATCGCGTTGACGGGAATCCGCGCGAACCTTTTCCTCGATGTTGGCGGCGCCAGCCTTCCGGGTCAGCCGTTCGTGTTCTGGAAAAACCATCGGCTTGTCGATGGCCTGGCATCGGTCGGCTACGGTATTTCGTTCAACATGCTGGGTCTACAACTGCACTGGGATTTCTCCAAACGGACGGACCTCCACAGCACGGACGGCAAGCTTCGCACGCAGTTCTGGATTGGAGAGGTGTTCTAACGGAATCAGGCGTTTCGAAAAAGCCAGCCACACTGTAGTCGCGGCCGGCTCGCGCAGTGAAAATGGGGCGTTTGGTGTGCGCGCGCTTGAAGTGGAGATTGGAGTGGAATGGGTTTGCTGAGAACAGTCGGTAGGCGTTTCGTGCATTCTCTCGAATCTCGGTAGGCAGCTCAGCGAAGCGCTTGCGAAAGGCGGGAGAGGTTCGCTACTTCACAGCGTATTGGGGTCGAGTGGTTCCGTTCGACCGGCGAGACAGTCCTCGTGCGCTTCGCCGTCGAGGCGTGAAAGTAGATCTTGAGAGCGTGCCAAGAGATCATCCCATCGCCGCTCTGACTCCAGCTCATCCAGTGCCCACGCCGCGAATGCGTTCTGTGCTTCGACGGTAACTTGGATGCTTCGGCAAAAGCCTTCTAGAGAAGCGTGGTCATGCTCCGATTTTGCTCGCGGGCAGACGTTCAGTAAATCAGATACCTCCGTCCTCAACGTTCTTCAGATAGAACGAGAGAGACTCCAGATTGATGCGGAGGTCTACGGACTTTAGCTTGACGCCGGGACGGGCGCGAAGCTGCGTTGGTGCGAAGTTCAGTACGGCGTTGATTCCGGCGTCCGCGAAGGCGTCATACACACTTTGCGCGGCCTCGGGAGTTACGGCGACGACGCCGATGTCGACGCGGTGCTCCCGTACCACGGTGGCGAGGTCATCCCAAGCCAGCACCTCGAAGCCGCTCCGGGATCTGCGGCCGATCTTGGTCTCGTCGTTGTCGATGAGGGCGGCAATCTCGAAACCACCTCCGTTGAAGCCACCGTAGTCGGCCAGGGCCATGCCGAGGTTGCCGGCGCCGGCGATGAGAACGCGGCGGAGGCGGTTCAGGCCCAGCTCGTGGACGAGATGCTCCCTGAGGCGCGGCACGTTGTAGCCGACGCCCCGCGTGCCGAACTCGCCGAAACAAGCCAGATCCTTTCGAATCTGCGCGGAGTTCAGGTGGAATCGCTCGGCCAGTTCGGCGGACGAAACGGTTTCCTGCGCTGCCGCCTGAAGATACGTCAGGCAGCGAAGGTAGACCGACAACCTGCCGGTCGTCATCTCGGAGATCGTTTCGCGGTCGTTGTTTGGCCGGTCGTTCGGCATAGGTCGGGGCTACGGCAGAAGCGCGCGCGCTGCCGCGCCTGCCGCGTTGAAAAGAGGCGTTGGGAAAAGGCCTATGGCCAGAATGCCGGCGATGGAGATGACGAGGGCTCCGGTGCCGAAGATGTCCGCATCGAGGGGGTCGCGGGTCGGGAGTAGGGAGTCGGAGATTGCAGACAAGCCGTGTGCGTGGTCATCGGGCTCCGACACCCGACTCCCGACAGCCGGCACCCCTTCCTTCATGTACAGAAAGTAGACAACGCGCAGGTAGTAGTAGACCGAAACGATACTCATCAGGATGCCGATGAGGGCGACGGTCATGTGGCCGGAGTCGACGGCGGTTTTGAAGATGTAGAACTTGGCGATGAAGCCGGCGGTCGGCGGGAGGCCGGAGAGCGAGAACATGCAAATCGTCAGCGCCAGGCCATAGAAGGGGCGGCGAAATCCGAGGCCGGCGATGTCATCGAGCGTTTGCGGATCATTCTGGTTTTTCGCGAGCATCGACACGACGCCGAATGCGCCGATGTTCATGAGGGCGTAGGTGATGACGTAAATGCTGATCGCGGCCACCGACTCATCGCGCAGCGAAAGCAATGCGATCAGCATGTAGCCAACGTGGGCGATGCCGGAGTAGGCCAGCATGCGTTTGAGGTCGCGCTGGGCGATGGCGACGGCGTTGCCGATGATCATCGACAGGATCGAGAGCGCGGCGACCATCTTCATCCACGATGCCTGCTGGATCACCGGCGTCATCGAGGAGAAGATGCGAATGAGAGCGATGAGCGTAGCCGCTTTCGGCGCGACGGAAAGCCATCCCGCGACGGGCGACGGAGCGCCCTGGTAGACGTCGGGCGCCCAGCCGTGGAAGGGCGCGACGGCGAGCTTGAATCCGAAGCCGGAGATCATGAGGACGAACGCGATCGTCAGCAGCGGATTCGAGGCATCGGCGGTGGCGAAGTACTTCGAGAATGCGGCGAAGTTCGTCGAGCCGGTGGCGCCGTAGAAGAGCGCGGTGCCATAGAGAATGAATCCCGTGGCGAACGCGCCCATCAAAAAGTACTTGAGGCTCGCTTCGTTCGAAACCGCGATCCGGCGATGGAAGCCGACCAGGATGAAGATGCAGATCGAGAGCAGCTCGAGGCCGAGGATGACGATGAGGAGATCGAGCCCCTTGGCCATCATCATCATGCCGACGGTGCCCCACATCAGCATCGCGTAAAACTCGCCGCGCTCGAATCCCTCGCGCGCCAGGTAGGCACGCGCGAAAAGCGTGGCCAGGATCGCGGCGAGCAGGAAGGTGTAGTCGAAGATGATGGTGATGGCGCTGACCTGGTAGGTGCCGCCGAACCAGTTGCCTCCGATGACGAGGCGCTCGCCCCATCCTGCGACGAGGAAGACGATCACGGCCAGCGATGCGGTGGCGCCGCGCAGCTTCGGTGCGAAGGCATCGAACAGGATCAGCACCATGCCGCCGATCGAGAGGATCAGCTCGGGCAGGATGGCATTCATCCATCCGTGTTCGAGCAGCGGAGTCAGATCCAACGGACACCTCCGGGGCGGGGGAGTCGGGGGTCGCGAGTGGGGGGGCGGAGCATTGCCTCGTGCGGCCGGTTCTGGTCTCCAACTTCCGGCACCCGCCTCCCGACTTCCGCGACGAGCGCTTTGCTGGCGTCGGTCTTGTGGACGATCTGCAGCAACTGTTGCACGCTCGGCGTCATCTTGCGCAGGAACATATTCGGGCGCACGCCGATCCAAAGCATGAGCACGACCAGCGGAACGAGGGCAACAATCTCGTTCCAGGCGATCTCGCGCACGTTCTTGTTCTCTTCCTTCGTGATCGGTCCGAAGAAGACGCGCTGGATGAGCCAGAGCAGGTAGATCGCCGCGAGGATCACGCCGGTCGCCGCGACGATCGTCGCGCGTGGCCACGTCTGGAACGAGCCGGCGAGGATGAGGAACTCGCCGATGAAGCCGTTCAGGCCCGGTAGTCCAACGGACGAGAGCATGGCGATGATGAAGAACGTTGCGAAAACCGGCATCGTCTTGGCCAGCCCGCCGTAGTCAGCCAGCAGCCGGGTGTGGCGGCGCTCGTAGATCACGCCGACGCAGAGGAAGAGCGCGCCGGTCGAGAGACCGTGATTGACCATCTGCAGGATCGAGCCTTCGATCGACGTCTGGTTGAGCGCAAAGATGCCGAGCACGCAGAAGCCGAGGTGAGAGACGGAGGAGTAGGCGACGAGTTTTTTCATGTCCGGCTGCACCCAGGCCACGAGCGCTCCGTAGACGATGCCAATCACGGCCAGCGCGATGAGCAGGCCGGCGTACTTGGCGGTGGCATCGGGGAAGAACGGAAGGACGAAGCGGAGGAAGCCGTAGGTCCCCATCTTCAGCATGACGCCGGCGAGGATGATCGAGCCGCCCGTCGGCGCTTCGACGTGTGCGTCAGGCAGCCAGGTGTGCAGCGGGAAGAGCGGAACTTTGATGGCGAAGGCGAGTGCGAAGGCGAAGAAGAGCAGCACTTGCGCGTGCGGCGCGAGCATCGTGCCGTACAGCTCCGTGATCGTGAACGTCAGGACGCCCGTGTCGTGAAAGTGCGCGAAGGCGAGATAGATGATGCCGAGGAGCATCAGCAGCGAGCCGGCGATCGTGAAGAGGAAGAACTTGATCGCGGCGTAGATGCGGTTCGCGCCGCCCCAGACGCCGATGACGAGGTACATCGGCAACAGCGTCAGTTCGAAGAAGACGTAGAAGAGGAGCAGGTCGCTGGCGACGAAGACGCCGATCATCGCTGCTTCCATGATCAGAAACGCGATGACGTACTCCTTCGGATGTTTGTGAATCGTGTTCCACGACGAAAGGAAAACGACCGGCGTGAGGAGCGTCGTCAGCAGAATGAGCCAGAGCGAGATGCCGTCGACGCCGAGTGCGTAGCGGATGCCCCATTGCGGAATCCAGTTGAGCGATTCGGTGAGTTGCAGTCCGGCAACGCCTTCGTGAAATCCGTTGAGGATGCCGAGCGACGCGACGAAGGTAGCGAGCGACGCGAGCAGTCCGAAGCCTTTGATCGCGGTTGCGGCACTCTTTGGGAAAACGAGCAGGATCACCGCGGCGGCGATGGGAAGCCAGAGGGTGATGGATAGGATGTTCGTCATTTTGCCCTCGGGTGTCGGGTGTCGGGTGCTGGCTGTCGGAGAAATTGCTCAGACATCGGATCGGTGTTTTTTCTCCGACTCCCGACCCCCGACAACCGAAAACCCCGCCTCATGCCAGCACCCAGATGAAGACGATCACGCCGAGAAAGAACATCAGCGCGTAGTTGCGGACGTTGCCGGTCTGGAAGAAGCGGAGGAGGTCGCCGATGGCGGCGACGATGTAGCCGACGATGGCCAGCGTGCCATCGATGAGGGCATCGATGCCGCGCCAGAGGAACTGCGAGAAGCCTTCGAGCGGGCGAACGATCGCGGCGCCGTACGCTTCATCGACGTACCACTTGTTCTCCATGCCGCGCGCGACGGCCGGCATGTTTTGCGCGAACTGGTTGTCGGCATCGAGTCCGCGTGTCCGGAAGCGCGTCCGCGCGATCCACCAGCCGATGACGGCGATGGCGCTCGAGACGAGCATCAGCGCGTACTCGACGTTCGGCGAGATCTCGTATTGCGCTTCGGGAACGCCGCCGATCTCGGGGAAGATCGGTTTGAGCCAGGCCGCCAGGAAGTGATGATGCGGCCAGCCGAGGAGCGCGCCGCCAACGGCCGAAAGCGCGGCCAGGATGATGAGCGGAATCGTCATCGAAGCGGGCGATTCGTGCAGGTGATGCTCCTGATCATGCGTTCCTCGGAAGCTGCCGAAGAAGGTCAGGTAGACGAGCCGGTACATGTAATACGCGGTGCAGAACGCGGCGATGGTGCCGAGGCTCCAGATCAACCAACTGAAGGGCTTCGGGAAGTAGGGATTGTTCAGCGCGGAGGCCAGGATCTCGTCTTTCGAAAAGAAGCCTGCGAATGGCGGGAAGCCGGCGATCGCGTAGGTGGCGATGGCGAAGGTCCAGTAGGTGATGGGGATCTTCGATTTCAGGCCGCCCATCTTGCGCATGTCCTGCTCGCCGCTCATCGCGTGAATGACGGAGCCGGACCCGAGGAAGAGACAGGCTTTGAAGAAGGCGTGCGTGATGAGGTGGAAGATGCCGGCGGTGAATGCGCCGACGCCGGCACCGATGAACATGAAGCCGAGCTGCGAGACGGTGGAGTACGCGAGAACTTTCTTGATGTCCCACTGCCGGATGCCGATCGTTGCGGCGAAGAGCGCAGTCAGCGCGCCGATGAGCGCGACGACCATCATCGCGCCGGGCGCGAGGCGGAAGAGCGCGTTGGAGCGGACGACCATGTAAACGCCGGCAGTGACCATCGTCGCGGCATGGATGAGTGCCGAGACGGGCGTCGGTCCGGCCATGGCGTCCGGCAGCCAAACGTAAAGTGGGATCTGCGCGCTCTTGCCGACGGCGCCGAGGAAGAGCAGGAGACAGATAGCGGTGAGGAGCCAGTGCTCGACGCCGCCCGCGGCAGCAATCGACGAGACCTTCCCGAAATCGACCGTGCCGAAATACGCGAACATCAGGAACATGGCGATGAGGAATCCGAAGTCGCCGATGCGGTTGACGACGAACGCTTTCTTGCCGGCCGCCGGCGCGTAATCGGTCTCGTAGTAGAAGCCGATGAGCAGGTACGAGCAGAGTCCGACGCCTTCCCAGCCGACGAACATGAAGAGGTAGCTCGAGCCGAGGACGAGGATCAGCATCGCCGCGAGGAAGAGGTTGAGGTACGCGAAGTAGCG
>DATAMS010000438.1:0-2316 GCA_036260495.1 Thermoanaerobaculia bacterium | reverse complement strand
ATTCGGGAATCATTGCCCGCAGTCGCGTCGTGAGGCCCTCGATCGTTTCGGCCTCGGTTGCCAGCCCCGGAACATCGGGGCTGGTGGCGACCCAGACGTTCGCTTCAGCGTCCCAGTCTGCTTGAACGTGGTACGTGTTCGCGTTCATCGTCGCAAGTAGGATAGCAGCTTGCCTGAGACGTCGACTCCGCGATCTCCGCGCCTCCGCGTGAAACGGTTTTCAGAAGTCGCGCGAAAGCTACTGAAACCACGAGCCCCCATTGATGTCGATCGTCACGCCATTCAGATAGTCGCCCATTGGTGAGGCGAGGAAGAGGATGACATTGGCGACGTCGGCGGTGCTGCCGACGCGGCCGAGGGGGATTTGGCGGAGGATCTCGTCACGATGCTTTTCGAGCTCCGCCTTCGCCATCTCCGTCTCGATGAAGCCGGGCGCGACGCAACTGGCGACGATGTTGTCCTTCGCGCAGGCGCGGGCGATCGAACGCGTGAGGTTGACGAGCGCCGCCTTTGACGCGCCGTAGTCGGCGAACTCGGTCTCGCCGCGAAAGGCCGCGCGCGAGGCGACGTTGATGATTTTTCCGGTGCTGCTGCGCGACGCCGCATTGCGCATGGCGCGCATGGCCAGCCAGGAGGCATTCGCAGCGGCGAAGACATTCAGATCGAATGTGCGGCGCCAGCCCTTTTGCCAGGCGGCGTAGTCGTCGCCATCGAACGGGTTGTACTCGAAGACAGCGGCGTTGTTGACGAGCACGTCGATCTTCTTAAACGCGACCACGACGTCATCGATCATTTTCTCGAGTGCTGCAGGATCGGCAACATCGGCGCACATTGCGATTGCGTTGCCGCCGATCTCCTGTACGAGCGCGTTGGCCTCATCTTCGCTGCGCCGGTAGTTGATGATCACGTGTCCGCCGGCCGCAGCCATGCGTCGCGCGGTCTCGGCGCCAATGCCGCGCGAGCCGCCGGTGATGAGCACGACTTTGCCAGTCAGATCGAGTGTCGTCTTCAGATTCGCGTCCATCAGGTATCCTCGGCGCCGGAGTTTATGCGATGAATCATGAAGTGACGTTTTACACGCGGGCCGACTGTCCTTTGTGCGAGAAGGCCTACGCCGCGGTCCGCGAAGCGATCGCGTTGCATCAGCTTCCGGTCACGGTCACGGTGACCGACATCGACAGCGACGCGGCGTTGCAGGCGCGGCTGACGGACGATGTGCCGGTGATCTACGTCGATGGCGTGGAGGCCTTCCGGCATCGCGTCACCGCGGGTGCGTTTGCGGCGTACCTCCGCGATTCGAGTGCGCCGGCTTCGCGCTCGTCGCTGGCGGACGAGATGTGCATTCCGTGTACGGGCGGCGTGCCTCCGGTGCATGGGACGGAATTGGCTGCGCTGGCGACATCACTCGGCGGTGGATGGCGTGTCGTCGAAGAGCATCATCTCGAAAAAGAATTTACGTTTCCCGATTTTGCGAAGGCGCTCGCGTTTACGAATCGAGTGGGGACGATTGCGGAAGCCGAAGGACACCATCCGGATATTTACCTGGCGTGGGGGAAGGTGCGGATCACGATCTGGACGCACAAGGTCGATGGGTTGACGCGCGCGGATTTTGTCCTGGCGGCGAAGATTGATGCGGCGCAGCGGGGTTTGTCGGCGTGATTTGTTGGATTCGCGGCTCCGGGAATGTCTTCTGTCGCCCGCTGGAGCCGGTGGCTACGGATCTCATTATTGGTGGCGCGCCGGAATTGTGTTCAAAGACCGGCTGAGCAACTCAGCAACCTGGCAACCTAGCAACCCCGAGACCCGCTACTCGCTCCTCGATTTCCAATCCTCTTTCTCCACCTTCCATGCGCCGTTTTCGCGGACCATGGTGATCGTGCCGTGGGAGACGGTGTCGCCGTCTTTGCCGGTGGCGAGGAGGGTGGCGTGGGTGCCGTCGGATGCGCCGCCGGTGACTTTGATGTTCTTGGCCTGCATCGCCTGGATCAGAGGGAAGAGCTTCTTGAAATCGGGATCGGCGGATGCTTGCTTTGCGCGTTCGGCGCTGATGCCGCCAAGGAATGCTTTCATGTCGCCGGCGGTGAGATTCTTGAGGTAGACCGCGTAGGATTTGCCTGGTTCGCCGCCGCCGGCAGGAAGGGGCGTTCCTTTGAGCACGGGCGGCGGAGGTGGGCCGGCCGGTTTGCCGACGGGAAGATCGAACGTGGCGTTGTATTGATATTTCTCATCGAAGAAATCGTCGGGCTTGGCCATCGAAATGGTGCCGGCGATTCGCGTCGAAGTCATTGCCGTCAGCTCCGCTTTCTGCATGCCGAC
>DATAMS010000405.1:0-2194 GCA_036260495.1 Thermoanaerobaculia bacterium | reverse complement strand
CGTACGTGATTTAGACGTCCGAACGAATCCTGAGCTCGATTGCAGTGCTATCCATCGGCGCATGCGCAAAGAGGATCTGATCGCCTACGCCCGCCGCGATTGGAAGGCAATTGCCGCCTCAAAACGACAGCGGTGGGCGGAGCAGAAATCGCAGATGAGCGCGGCCGAGGCTTTGCGTGTCGGCGACGAACTTCGACACCACGCCTACGCGCTTCGACCGGGCTGGCCAACGGAGGAGGATCGCCGGAACGATCTCGCCTCACACATTCGCGTTGCGGAGATGCTTCGTAGTGTCAAGCCGCCGAAAGGTCGCTGAGCTGCTCGATTCTCTCGCCGCCGTTATGGCGGAGCGGGATCTGCGCTGGTACCTGTTCGGCGCGCAGGCGGCGATCGTATGGGGAAGCCCGCGGCTCAGCGCGGATGTCGACATCACCGCGACGATCGAGTCCGCGAAACTTGATTCATTCATTGAGGCGATGAGCCGGCATGGCTTCGAGCTCACCTTTTCTGATCCTGATTTCGTGGAGCGCTCGCGGGTTCGTGGCCGCGTCGTCCTGCGTTTCGGGTGATTTCGGGTCAACGAAAGTGTGAATCAAGGGATCAAGCCGAGGTCTTTGCCTTTCTGCACAGCCTGGACGCGCCGGTTGACCTGCATCTTCTCGAACAGACGCGACGAATGCGTCTTCACCGTGTTTTCGGAGACGAAAAGCTTTTCGCCGATCTCGCGGTTGCTCAGACCCTGCGCGATTTGAGCGAGGATCTCGTGCTCGCGGGCAGTGAGGCCGATCTCCTTCAGCTTTTCGGCGTTGAGCACGAATGGGCCGTCAGCGCGCACCGGCACTTCTACTTCGCGGATGATCACGACCTCTTTCGCGCGCGTCCATCGAAGTCCGAAGTAGATGCCGAGGACGGTGAAGATGAGGGCGACGAGCCCGCCGTAGATCGCTGACGGATACTCGTGAACGAAGTGCTTGTACTCGATGATCTTCAGCAGCGCGATGAGCACGCCGCCAGCGGCTCCGTAAAGCGCGACTTGTTTGGCCATGAGTGAAGAAAGTTTACATCGGAGATCGTGGGTCTCCCTGGGTGCATACTTTGGACGGAGTGACCGCAATGAACGTGATCGATTTTCTCGAACAGACTCCCGAACGCGTGCACGGCCTGATCGCGGGACGAAGCGAGGAAGCACTTTCGTTCAAGCCGGCGCCCGGCCGGTTTTCGCTGCGCGAGAACGTCCTTCATCTGCGCGACATCGACGTTGAGGGATACGAGCAGCGCATCGTCCGGATTTTGAGCGAACGCGATCCAATCTTTCCCGATGTCGACGGGGCCAGGCTGGCTCGCGAGCGGAACTACAACACGCAGCCGGTCGCTTCGGCGTTCGAGGCGCTCGCCGCTTCGCGTGCGCGATCGATCGAGCGCCTTCGCGCGACCACGCCGGCGGACCTTGCGCGCACGGGCGAGTTGGAAGGCGCGGGACGCGTCACCCTTGAGGAGCTTTTGGAACGCTGGGCGCAGCACGACCGCGAGCATCTCGAGGAAATGACCCGCTGCGCAGCGGCAGCGTCATCGCGATAATCCCGTTTGACCGCCTCTCAGTTATTTGTCCACTTGTGATGGGGATCAACATCCGGCGCGAACGGCGGACTCATCCTGAAGCACCAAAGTGTCCCGGCCATTCAGGTTCTTCGCGTCGTGTCTCATCCTCCTCGGCTGTGGCGTTCTCCGTGCCGCAACGTATGTCGTCCCACCGGACGAAGTGATGATCGGGAGGGCGGATGTCATCGTCATCGCTCGGGCGCTCCACGCGCATGTCGAGAGTACGCCGGAGCGCGGGATCGAGACAATCACCGTGTTTGCCATTGAAGAAGTTCTCAAAGGCGATGTTGCTGACGGTTTTCGTGTTCATAGTCCCGGCGGCGTGATCGAGAGGGAAGACCATCGCATTGAGAGCGAGATCGTCCCCGGCGCGCCCGCCTTCCTCGATGGTGAGCGTTTCCTCCTTTTCCTGAAAAAGACGCCGGATGGGGACTACGCCACTGCCGATCTGGGATTAGGACTCTTCTCCTTCGCCACCGACAACCTCGGCACGCCACTGATCCCGGCCTACGCCGGCCTGGTGCTGATCGGCCTGGGGTTCCTCGCCCGCAAGTCGCCGGCGGCCCGCAAGCACGCGATGCACACGGCCGCTCTG
>DATAMS010000401.1:0-8634 GCA_036260495.1 Thermoanaerobaculia bacterium | reverse complement strand
CGCATCGAAGCTGGCGAAGGAAGCGAATCTCGCAGCCGCGCACGGCGACAACGTCACTGCCGCGGCGAAAGCGTCGCAAGCCGCGGATGCCGTTGGGCAGGGCCTCACCGCTCCTGATCCACCTGCCAAGCCGCAGAAATTCGGCGAGATCATCGCGCACCTCGCGCCTGCCTCGATCCTCAAAGCAATGGCTGAAGGCGACGTGCTGCAGATCGTTGTGTTCTCGGTCCTCTTCGCGCTCGCCGTCACATCGATCGGCGAGAAAGCGCGTCCGATCATTACTTGGTGCGAATCGCTGGCGGACATCATGTTTCGCTTCACCGAGTTCGTGATGAAGTTCGCGCCGGTCGGTGTCGGCGCGGCGATGGCCAACACGATCGGCCATTCCGGACTCGGCGTTCTCAAGAACCTCGGCATGCTCGTACTGACGCTGTACGGCGCGCTGGTCGTTTTCCTGCTCTTCGTTCTGTTGCCGGTCGCGCTGCTCTTCAAAGTTCCGTTGCTCGATTTTTTCCGCGCCGTCAAGGTGCCCGCTACGATCGCCTTCGCCACCACCTCCTCGGAATCCGCGCTTCCGAAGGCGATGGAGAACATGGAGCGCCTCGGCGTCCCGCGCCGCATCGTCGGCTTCGTTCTCCCCACCGGCTACAGTTTCAATCTCGATGGCACCACGCTCTACCTCGCGCTCGCCTCGATCTTCGTCGCCCAGGCCGCCGGGGTTCATCTGTCGTGGACGCAGCAGATCGTCATGATGCTGACGCTGATGCTGACGTCGAAAGGCGTTGCCGGCGTTCCGCGCGCGTCGCTCGTCATCCTTCTCGGCACGCTGGCTTCGTTCGGACTCCCAGCCGAAGGCGTCATCGTGATCCTCGGCGTTGACGAGTTGATGGACATGGCCCGCACCTGCGTCAACGTCATCGGCAATTGCCTT
The DNA here is from genome assembly GCA_036260495.1 of Thermoanaerobaculia bacterium. Classification (GTDB taxonomy): domain Bacteria; phylum Acidobacteriota; class Thermoanaerobaculia; order Gp7-AA8; family Gp7-AA8; genus JADGNZ01. The sequence continues at coordinate 7,703 of DATAMS010000401.1, read as the reverse complement.
GCAACAGTCGTCGTGGCGCGATGGGAAGGCGCCTTCCGAACGAAAGAGTGGATCGCGGAAGAAGCAGAACTGGAGCAGGTCATCGGCCTTCCGGCAATTGTGGGATGATGATCTGCGAGGTAGTCACGATGAAACGAACCTATGCATTCCTGGCTGCTGTTCTCCTTCTCGCCGGCTGCGTATCGAGCGCTGGCCAGGGTTCCAACGCGTCGAAGATCACGCTGCACCTCGAGCAGGCCGGCACGGGCGTGAATGCGTTCGCGAGCCCCGGACCAGTCACTGTGCAGTTCGTTCTGACAGGAACGAATACGACGACGGACCCATTGACGCTCGCGCGCCTCGAAGTCCGCTCGATCAGCGATGGCGCCTACAGCGTTCCGCCGGTTACGAGGACCCTCAACATGCAACTCGCTCCCGGCCAGTCGCAGCAGTTCCCGATCTCCGTCCGGGCCAATGCTCACGGCGGCCGCGGGTACTCCAATGCACCGGTCATGCTGCGCGGCGCGGGCTACCTGACCGGTCCGAACGGCCACTTCGTCGAGGTCTTCACCGAGGGCATCCTCCAGCGCTGAGCGACGCGCCGGCGCGCGGCGTCGTCCGATTTCTGCGGAATGACGGCCCCAGCACGGGAGTTGGAGCCGACGACCGCCCGAGGTTAGGAGCTGACGATGGCAAAACGAATCTATGCGCTGCTGGCTGTGCTGCTCCTCGCCGCAGGTTGCGCGTCGAGCGCTGACGAAGATCCGAACGCGCCGAAAATTTCGATGCACCTCGAGCAGGTCGAAACGGGCGCGAACAGTTTCACGTTCAACGGACCGGTCACCGTGCAATTCGTGTTGACGGCGTCGAACACGACGAGCGATCCAGTGACGCTCAACCGCATCGAGATCCGCACCGTCAGCACCGGCGCCTACGCCATTTCGCCGGTCACGACGAACCTGAACGTGCCACTCGCTCCCGGCCAGACGCAACAATCGATGATCTCGGTCTGGGGTTACGCCCGAGGTGGCCGCCTCTCATCCGAGGAGCCAGTGACCGTGCGCGGAACCGCGTATTTGACAGGACCAAAAGGCGCCTTCGTCAAACTCTTCACCGAGTACATCGCACAACGCTGACACGGTCCTCAATTCCAACGCCGCTGTGAATGGCTTCAGCCGTGCAGAGGCTGGCGAAGGAAAACGGATATGGACACGATCAGAGTGCGTTACATGGTCAACGACCTCGATCCTGCGGTGACCTTCTACACGCAGCATCTCGGCTTTCAGGTCAAGATGGAATCGCGACCCAACTTCGCGATGCTTTCTCGAGGGCCGCTGGACCTGGTGTTGAGTACACCGTTCGGTCCGGGAGGTGCAGCCAAACCGATGCTCGACGGACGTCATGCGGAACCGGGCGGCTGGAATCGAATCATCATCAATGTTGACGACCTCGAGTCCGAGGTTGCGAGACTTCGCGGGGCCGGCATTCACTTCCGGAACGAAGTCGCAACCGGCCCTGGCGGATCAGAGATTCTGTTAGACGATCCATCGGGCAATCCGATCGAGCTCTTTCAGCCTGCGCGTTGACCGTCGCACGAGCGCGTCGATGAATCAGGCGGGGAGGCGTTCAGCGTGGACTGATGCCTTCTCCTACCGAGCTGGCCAGCTTCGCAAAATCGAATGGCTTGCGAAGAATTGGGATCGACGCCAGCCGGATCGCGTCGGGGATCGCCTCGTCCGCGTAGCCGGTCATCAGCATCACCTTCATTGCCGGACGGAGCGACATGCCCGCTTCGGCGAGCTGATATCCATTGAGTCCCGGCATCTTGACGTCGGTGAGGAGAACGTCGATCGGTGCCTCCGATCGCAGCATCTCGAGACCGGCGGTTCCGTCTTCGGCTTCGATGACGCGATATCCGGAGTGGCGCAACGTCTCGCAGACGACACGGCGCAGCATCGGTTCGTCTTCCGCAAGAAGCACGGTAATCGGGTTCTCTTCGGTCACGACACTTGAGTCTCTCATGCATTCTCCGATGATCCAATCTGGCGCGGGAGCAGGATCACGATCGTCGTTCCCTTGCCGGGGAGAGTTTCAATGTTCAGATATCCATTGGATTGACGGATGAAGGCGAAGGCCATGCTCAGTCCCAGCCCCGTTCCGAGACCCTGAGGCTTCGTCGTGAAGAACGGATCGACGGCCATCGTGCGCACCTCTTCGGTCATGCCGGTCCCAGTGTCCCGAACCCTCGTCTCGACATACGCACCCGGCGCGATCGTGCCGCCGAGCGCGCTTTCTGACAGCACGCAATCGCTCGTGGCAATGGTGAGCGTGCCACCGTCGGGCATCGCATCGCGCGCATTGATCGTCAGGTTCAGGATCACGTTTTCCATCTGATTGACGTCGCAGAGCGTTTTCCAGGTTGCGTTGAGCTCCCAGGTCACGCGCACGCGATCGCCGGCCGAGTGGAGGATGAGGTCCTTCATTCCGATGAGTAGTTCGTTGAGGTCGACGGACCGCGGCGAAAGCGGCTGGCGCCGGGAGAAGGCGAGGAGACGGCGCACGACATGGCCGGCGCGCTCGACAGCTTCACCGGCGCCGTCAACGTAGGTTTGAAACGCTGTCCGGTCCTCGGCTCCGCTCAGCCGCAACAGGTGCAGGTTGCCCTGGATGATCGTCAGGAGATTGTTGAAATCGTGCGCGAGCCCGCCGGAAAGTTGCCCCACCGCCTCCATCTTCTGGCTCTGGCGCAGGGCATCTTCGGCTTTGCTTCGCTCTTCCATCTCCGTTTGCAGAAGTTGATTCGTTTCCGCGAGCGCCAGCGCGCGCGCTTCGACCTGCCGGTTCACTTCTCGTAACGTTCGCTGCGACGTTCCCATGAACGCCACGAGCAACGCAGCCATGATGGCAAGCAGCATGATGGCGATGTGGCGGGTGAGCCCGGTGTTGAACGGCTCATCGATCGCGCGAATGGAGACGGCGCCGAGGGGGGTGCCATCCTGGAGCACGGGCACGATGACCATCGTTTTGCCGGCCAGAGTGCGCGTGTCGACGTGGGTTCGGGACAGCGGCTCGCTTCCCTTCCGCACAAAGCTCGCCACGAGCACCTGCCTGGTGTCGTACACGCCCACCGCCTCGATCTCAGGATTGATCTCGAGGGCGCTCACGTGTTCCTGCATCACTTTCGGATCGCCGAAGAACAACGCAGCGGTGACACTTTTGGCCAGGATCTCACCCTGCACGCGCACCTCGCGGAGCTGCTGCGCACGAAAAAGCCGGTCCTGATACGTGGAGACCAGTACGCCGGCCGCGAGCAGGATCACCGCGCCGGCGAGAGCAAGTGCCGGCGTGAACCGGCCTTGAAGATAGCGTCCGCTCATGGTGGATTTCCCGGCCGCGCGCTATTGATCTTGTGCGCCAGCGCAAGGAGTTTTGAGCTGATGACCAGATGGTTCTTCGCAGCGAGCGCGGTATCGATATCGAAGCTGACGCGATCGTCTGTAATGACGAAGTGGATGATGCCGGTGGCGGGACCCATCGCCGAATCGGTGACCGTAAGAATCGGGGAGCCTTCGACGGCGCGCAGCGCCTCGCTGGCCGTTTGACTGGCGGCCGTTCCGATGACCATCGCGTGGCAATTGGCTTGCGGTTCCGCTTTCGTGAGTTGGCGCAGGACGATCGGATGCCTGCCCACGCTCTGGCCGAAGACCGCATTCTTGATCCGGCCGCCAAAGGGATCGGTGCCCACAACGCAGAGGTTGAACGGTGCTGTGTCGTTCGCGAACGTTCCCGCCGGCCAGTCCACGAAGAAGCCGAATTTGTAGAGAAAGGTCGCCTTTACGGCGTATTCAAGCGAGCGGTCTGCTGCAACCGCGGGAACGGCGATGAGAAGGAGCACGAGCGCGACCAGCCGGAGGAAACGCATCGCGCGTGAGCTCGTCGCCATAGTTTCAGGACTTCCAGCGAACGGTCAGGGAGACAGATCTTGGAACCTCGCTCGCTGGAATGGACGGGTTCACGAATTCAAGGTGTCGCGCGTGCACGAGATTCTGGCCATCGAGAGCAAGTTCGAGTTTCTCGGTTGCCGCCCACGCGATCCGGGCATCCCCGTCGAAGTAGGCAGGAACCGCAGGATTGGGGAGACGGCCAACCTTTCGAGCCCAAAGGTCGATCTGCACCCGCCCGGGAAGGTCCATGCTCGAACGCATCTGCCATTGCGAGTGCGGATCGTTCCCGGCGAAACTGACGCCAAAAAAGTCACGGCTGCCTGGAACGAGCTTCAGATCTTTTTGCAGCATGTCGAATCCGGCGCTGACGTGCCACCATTCGCGCACGGCAAGGTTGCCCCAGAGCTCGACTCCTTGCGTCGTCCCCTCCATGCCGTTGCGGATCACGAGCGGGAAAATGGCAGGTCCCGATCCTTCCACTGTCCGGAGATTGCTGTAATGGTTGGAGAACGCCGAAACGGAGAGAGAAAACGCTGGCGTCACCAGGCCGCGGTAACCGGCTTCATAGGCGAGCAGATCTTCGGAACGAAAGTCCGGACCGCCGGCGAGGATGCCGGTGTTGATCAAGTCCGCGTCGAAACGCGATGGTGTGCGGACAGCGCGCGAGACCGAAGTCCAGAGCATCGTCCGGCTCGACGCGTTCCACGAAAGGCGGACATCGGGCATGAGCTCGACGCCGGTGTAGGTGTTGTCTTCGAGTTTGAGGCCGATGGCGAGCTTTGTCCGTGTGCCAAGCGCGATCGTGTCCTGCGCGAAGACGTTGGCGAAATCGAGCGTCCGTTTGGCGGGAGCAAGGAACGCCGTTGCAGGACCTTTCCGGAACTCATCGTGCGTCGTGCGATACCCGGCTCCGATCACGATGGCGTGACGGGCGCCGAGGGTGGTGTCGTATTGGGTTTCCAGCGCGTACTGATCGACGCGCGCGTCGATGCCGCTCACGAGAACCCTGCGGATGTTGTCGAAATACGTCTGCGTGCGCAGATGGCCATTTGCGAGCGTGCGATCCCAGGCCGCCGAGACGTTGCCTCCGCTGATCTCACCGCTCGAAAGAAATGCCGGCCGCCCGATCCCGGTACCGCGATACAGATCGCCTTGCACGGTGACGCTGTCGATTGCCTTCTGCCAATCGGCGCGAAACCCACTTTGGAGCAGGTTCCACGAGTCATGGACGCTGGCACCGGTGGCGCGCTCCATCGAGCCTTGCGTCATGCCGAGTCCATAAACGCGAAAGTTGGCGTCGCTACCAAGCGCTCCGCCATCACGCGCACTCAACCTTCCGTCAAGCGTCCCGGCCCGCGCGTTCACCATCGCGCCGCGCGTTTCGGCGGAGTCCTTCGTAATGATGTTGATCACGCCGTTGACCGCGTTTGCTCCCCAAAGCGTGCCGCCAGGACCACTGATCACTTCGATGCGGTCGATGTCGTCGATGAAGGTGCGCTGCGCATCCCAGAACGTGCCGGAAAAGAGCGGCGAGTAGACCGCGCGTCCGTCGATGAGCACGAGCAGCTTATTCGCCGTGCCGCTCGACTGATTGAATCCTCGGGCGGTGATCGCGTACGTGTTCGCATCGAGCCGGGCCACTTGGAGATTCGGCGCGAGCCGCAGGATTTCCGGGATGTTGGTTGCGCCGGAGCGATGAATCTCGTCCTGCGTGATCACAAAGACCGCGGCAGCAGCCTGACTGAGCGGCTCGGCGATCTTCGATACCGATGTGATTTTGATCTGCGCCAGCTCTTCAATCGAGAGCCGGTTCAGATCGCTGGCGGAAGCGTTCTGCACCTGCGCTGTCAATGGAGTGACCAGCAGCGAAAGCACCGCGACCAGACGGAGCACCGGCGCCGCTCCAGTGGCCGCCGCCCGCTCGCGTGTTTTCGGTATCAGCTGCAGCGCTCCCTCCAACCGTAGCAAACGGCAAATTTGCCGCGGGACAACTGGATTCCCGGAAACGATAGCACGGACACTCTGTCTAAGTTTTCCGCTTGATCGAAGGACCGCGCCCGGTCGCCATCGACACAGAACTCGCACTACGAATTGCCGATGCGAACCGCACGAGCGCATGCGAATGCCGGCACCAAACAGAAGCGCTGGTCCCGGCAAGTCACGGAATCGAGCAACGCTCCCGATCTCGCGAACGGTGTTTTTTTCGAAGCGCGATCCGGGCGCGATCGCACGCTCGCTCAAGCGTTCGGCGGACCGGGACGTCCGCCGCAAAAGCAATCCTTATCGTTCAGCCATGCCGGCAGACACGTGAACAAGAATGACCGTCACCGCTTGGAGAAAGCGAAAGACGAACTTCGGCGCATGTATCACGGGCCTCCGCGCGGAATGGTTCACCGCGCTCATGAGGCGTAACGGCAGCGACGCGTGATAAAGTACCTCCACGTCAGGCGCTCTGGAAATACAAGACCTTCGTCATCAAGCGGGCGTAGCTCAGTTGGTAGAGTAGGAGCTTCCCAAGCTCTTGGTCGCGAGTTCGAATCTCGTCGCCCGCTCCAGTTCAACCCCGTCCGAATCTGCTACTTACAAATTGAGACGTAAGTAACCACTGCCCACGTTTGTGTGCTTGGGTGTCCACTCGGGTGTCCATGTTGACGGGAGACTGACCAGCAGCTCGTTTGGGAGCACGCGCGAGAAGGCCTCAGCTGGTAGGCGCCACAGCTTCGAGTGAATAGCTGGGTCCTTCTCGAAGGGTTTTCAACTCCTCAGCCGGGCTCTGCTGATGGGTGATGGGTGTGTCTGAGAGAGTCGCGGCAGCTCCTCTCTGCGATGGAATAGCTCAGTAGCCGCTCATTCGTGCAGCGGCCCTCAATGTGCCATTTCTGTTGTGATGCCCTTCTGAGTCGCCGGAGCCCTGTTTGGCGGTCCACATCTCCTTTTCGACGAGAGGGGTTAGGGAAACGCGCGATCATCACAGAGCAAGTCGCTGGCGCAGTCAGCCAAAGTTGCCCGTTACAAAATCTTCCGTCATTTTGTTGGCCGGGCGCGTGAAGACCACGTTGGTGGTGTCGAACTCGACCAGATGGCCAAGCATAAGGAACGCGGTGTAGTCGGAGATTCTCGCAGCCAGCTGCATGTTGTGGGTGGCGAGCACGATCGTGCAATAGTCTTTTAGCGACCAAAACAGATCTTCGACCTTCGACAATGATATCGGATCGAGACACAAAGCATCGGTATCAAGAAGAATTAGGTCGGGATTAGTCGACAGCGCGTGCGCGATCTTGAGCTGGCGTTGTTGAGCCACCGATAGATGGGACACTGGACTCGCGAGTCTGTCCTTGACCGAGTGCCAAAGTGCGGCCCGGGTTAAGGCGCGCTCTATTGCCTCATTGCTCCTACTGCGATTCCAAGGCCGCCCTGAGGCGGCGGCTGCTATCCTCAATCGAAATGAGAAGCTGTCGCGGATCGATTCGTTCATGACTAGAGGATCATTCGTCGCGAGCGCAACACCGGCGCCGACGTGCGGATCACTTATGACCGATCCTTGAATCTGCATGCTTTTCGTAAAATGCGAGCCACCCAGCACCCGCAGGAATATACTTATTCCGCCTTCGTCCGGGCCAACCACAGCAGTAATCCTGTGGTATGGAATCTCGCAGCTGACTCTGTGCAGCCGGGTCGCTGTTCGATACGTGCAGCTTACGTCCACGAGTTTGACATGATAGCTTGGGTAGTCACCAAAGCCTGCCTGAGTGCTCACGGTCGCCTCGGCACCGTAAAGCG
>DATAMS010000319.1:0-2834 GCA_036260495.1 Thermoanaerobaculia bacterium | reverse complement strand
CCCAGGAACCGATTCGCTCCCACTCCCCACGCCCTACTTCCCACACCCCGCCCCAATACTTATTTGCGTTATGGAACGGAAACACTAACCGATGCGTACCGAATATGGTGATACGCCATAAAACGCGCTCGGAAGTGCTTGTGCTCACATGACTTAACTACCGTTTTTGCGTTGACACTCAACTCTCTTTCCATAGAATACGCCCCCTACACCGTCGTCCAGTCGGTATCCCGAGTTAAGGAGTACGCATGGATCAACGCTATTCAACAATCATCTTTGTCCCGCATGCCCGGGCCAAGTTCCGGAAGTTGAAGGTGTCCCACCGCCTGCTCTTCTCCGTGGTCTCGATTCTGACGTCGTCCCTCTGCCTTTCGACCTTCTTCTCGGTCCAGTACTTCACCGCACTCTCGCAGACGCACGAGCTCAACAAACTCCGCCACGAAAACAAAGACCTCCAGACCGCCAACGAACAGTTCAGCAAGTCCGTCGAATCGCTCCGCGGCCAGCTCCGCACCGTTGAAGACCGTACGCGCAAACTGGCGATCTACGCCGGCATCAGCAGCCTCGACGACACCGCACAGGGCGGCGTCGGCGGCCTCCGCCCGACAGAGCTCGGCGACAATCCGTATCGCGATGACGTCGACAAAATGGCATTCCGCTCACGACGGCTGGAAGGCGATCTTTCGGTCCTCGAACAGAAGCTCGTCGCGCAGTCGCAGCTCCTCGCCTCAACGCCATCCATCGCCCCGGTTCGCGGCATCCTGACCGACGGCTTCGGCGGTCGCTCCGATCCCTTCACCGGAGAAAGCGGCAATCACAACGCGATCGACATTTCGTCCGCTGTCGGCCAGCCCGTCCGCGCTCCCGCCGATGGCATCGTCGTCAAGGCCGAATGGGCCAACGGCTACGGTAACGTCATCTACATCTCGCACGGCTACGGCTACTCGACGCGCTACGGACACCTCTCGGCCTACGCGGCCAAGCCCGGCCAGCACGTCAAGCGTGGCGACATCATCGCCTACGTCGGATCGACCGGCCGCTCCACCGGCCCGCACCTTCACTACGAAGTGCGCCTGAACAACAACCCGGTCAATCCGCTCGAGTACATTCTCAACGCGTTTTAGGCTTCGCGTTGTCGTTTGCCGGTTGGTTGCGCTTCGCGCGTTGTCGCTGAGGGCTTAGGCGTTCATAACGAGGCTACTTCACGACCTCAAACGGCTCGCCGCGCGCCTGTTCAACCGACAACGGACAACGCGTGTCGCGACCGCGGCACGCAATACATCACTCCCGCTCCTCTTCCCCTACCGGAAGGTCCCATCGCTCCGTGATCCGCTCATGCGTCAGCCACTTCTCGCAGTCGAGAGCGGCCATGCATCCGGTGCCGGCGGCGGTTACGGCCTGACGATAAACGTGGTCGACGGCATCACCGCAGGCGAAGACGCCATCGATGTTCGTGGCCGTCGAGTGCGGATGTTTCAGGCAGATGTAGCCGCGCGCATCGAGCTCGAGCTGGCCGGCGTACACCTGTGTGTTCGGCGTGTGGCCGATGGCGACGAAGAGACCCTGCGTGGCGAAGTCGGTCACCGCGTCGGTCTTCAGATTGCGGATCTTGAGCGACGTGATGCCGCCCTCTTTCGTGCCGATGACCTCGTCGACCGTCGTATCGAGAATGAATTCGATCTTCGAATTGCCGCGGGCGCGATCCTGCATGATCTTCGATGCGCGCAGCTCGTCGCGGCGATGGATGACGGTCACCTTCGAAGCGAACTTCGTCAGGAACGTCGCCTCTTCCATCGCTGAATCGCCGCCACCGACGACGACGATCTCCTTGTTCTTGAAAAAGAATCCGTCGCACGTGGCGCAATACGAAACGCCGAAACCCTGCAGCGCCTTTTCGCTCGGCAGTCCGATCTGCATCGCCGACGCGCCCGCCGCGATGATCAGCGCCTGGCATTCGTATTCGTGCGAATCGGTCGTGATCACGAGCGGATGGCCGTTGAGCTGCACGCTCTCGACCTGTTCCATCTTGAACGCTGCGCCGAAGCGTTCGGCCTGCTGGCGCATCAGATCCATCAGCTTCGGCCCGAGAATCCCTTCCGGAAAGCCCGGATAGTTTTCGACGTCGGTGGTGATCGTGAGCTGTCCGCCAGGTTGCAAACCCTCGAGGACGAGAGGAGCAAGATTGGCGCGGGAGAGGTAAATCGCCGCGGTGCAGCCGGCCGGCCCTGAGCCGATGACGATGACTTTGTAATCCTTGATTCGTTCCATGGGGCGCGCATTCTATCGCGCGGGACGCACCTGTCACCTCGGCCCGATTCGCCGGACGCCGCGCTGGATTTCACTGAATGGTCAGAGTGTTGCGCCCGGCAAGAACAAATGATCGCGAGATTGTCCGAAGTCTGGCCCGCCGTCGAGCGCATCGCCCGCGAACACGGCGTCGTCCGCCTCGGCGCCAGCAACATCACCGACGAACACAGCGCTTTGTTCGAAGATTGGCTCGACCGCGGCCATCACGGAACGATGCACTATCTGGCTCGCACGCGCGACGTGCGGCGCGATCCGCACACGCGCTTTCCGTGGGCGAAGTCGGCGATCGTGATCCTCGTGCCGTATGCGTCGACGCGTCCCGACGCGCCGCCAAGCGCCCTCTCAAACTTCATCGCCCGCTACGCCCTCGGCGACGACTATCACGCCACACTCGATCAGATCCTTCGCCAGATCGAGCCGGTCGTCGCGCCCTACGGAAAAACGTGGCGCTATGTCGATACCGGCCCGCTCTCCGACCGCGCCCTGGCCACGCAAGCAGGCCTCGGATGGATCGCCAAGAACGCCAT
>DATAMS010000284.1:0-13342 GCA_036260495.1 Thermoanaerobaculia bacterium | reverse complement strand
CTTGTCCTGCGGTTTTTGCGGCGGCGTTGTCGCGGTTGCTGGCGTCTCGGTGGACGTTTCGTCGCCGCTCGTGTCCGTGGTTGCTGATGCCGGCGCGACCGGACCGATCTCGGGACTCACAGGTACGGTGACTTGCGTGATCAGCGGTTCGATGATGCGAACGAGCGATGAGTCACTGACGACGCCGACATTCTGCACGAATGTTTCCGAGCGGCCGCTCATGATAATCCGTTCGGTGGCCACTTCCGTGACGTTGCGGATCTGCGACGCCGGCCCGGAAACGAGCGCGTGGTCGGGAACGAGCGTGGCGTCGCCGGCGAGGTATCCGGGCGGCGGTTGCCCGATGAGAAACGGACGGATGGGAACGACAGTCTGCCGCAGCGCCTCAACGTGAAAACGAAGTTTCATCGGCTCGATCGAGACGACGTCGATCTGCGGCGGAACGCTCATCGCCTGCGGGCTGAGCGTGATGACGGCATCACCCGGCGTCACCCAGCTCACATCGAGCGTGACCTCGAGATTCTGCGACGAGAGCGATCGAAGGTCCGAGACGCGTCCGCGAAGACGAACGCTGACGGTGTCGGGGACCGGCGTAGTGATGACGAGATCGCGCGGCATCCGCACGATCGAAACAGGCGCCGCAAAGGCGCGCTCGGACACCGGCTCCCGCCGCGGCGCGGACACGAAGAACCAGACGGTGAACGCGAGGAAGAGCGAGAGGACGCGAAGGGCAAGATTGTTGTTCATCGCGCCCTCAGCCGCTCCTGCATCAGTTGCGCGAGTTGATCGCTATCGAGGTGCTCGTGCAGGACGCCTTCGCTCGTTGCGGCCATCGATCCGTTCTCTTCCGAGATCACAATCACCAACGCATCGCTATCTTCGGATAAACCCAGCGCTGCCCGGTGACGCGTTCCGTGCGCGAGCTTGGGATCGGCGGAGGTCGTTAGCGGGAGAAACGCGCCGGCGGCGACGATGCGGTTGCCGCGGACGATGACGGCACCATCGTGCAGCGGTCCGCCCGGCGTGAAAATGCTGATGAGCAATTCGGCCGTAGCGATGGCGTCGACCGGCTTTGCCGCCTCCGAATACATCCGCAAACTCTGCGTGCGCTCGATGGCGATCAGCGCGCCGATGCGGTTCGCGGAGAGTACTTTCGCCGCATCGAGAATGACGTCGAACGGAACAGGCGAAGTCCCGCTCGGAAACAGTGACAGCAGGGGATTCGACGCCATGCGTGCCAGCGCCCGCCGGATCTCCGCCTGAAACAGCACAATGACGGCGAACGGAAGATAGAAGAGGATCTGCCGCGAGATCGCTTCGAGCGCCGGCAAGTTGAACGCGCGGGCAACGAAGAAGGTGCTGCCCAGCAACACCATCCCGATCGAAACCTGCATGGCCCGCGTCCCGCGTATGAGCGCGAGGATGTTGTAAATGACAAACGCCACGATGACGATGTCGATGCCATCGCGCCACGAGAACTGGAGCGCCAGGAGGCGGTCGTACCAACTCATGGCGATGCGATCCTTCGTGCTCTCAAAGCATTCACCACAGAGACACAGAGAGCACAGGGATTCGACTCTGTGTCCTCTGTGTCTCTGTGGTGATCTGTTTTTGATCGGGTATTCATCGCCTTTCCTCGATCGCCATCCACACCTTGAGGAAGTCGACGGTCTCGCGCACGTCGTGCACGCGCACGATCGTGGCGCCGGCAAGTTGCGCTGCTGCGACCGCTGCGAGTGAGCCGATGGCGCGCTCGGGGCCGGAACTGCGCCCGGTGAGATGTCCGATGAAGGCTTTGCGCGAGGCTCCGATCACGACCGGGCCGAGGGAGGTGAGCTCGTCCGCGCGGGCAAGAAGCTCGAGATTCTGATCAAACGTTTTGGCGAAGCCGATGCCGGGATCGATCAGGATCTTCTCCCGGTCCACGCCGGCGGCGACGGCATCGTCGATGATCGTGATCAACTCGCGGGCGACGTCCGCCACCACGTCGTCGTAGACCGCCAGATCCTGCATCGTCGCCGGCTCGCCGCGCATGTGCATCAGGATCACCGGCACGCCGCTGCCGGCGACGACCGCGGGCATGCCGGCCGAGTAGCGCATGCCGCTGATGTCGTTGACGATGTTCGCTCCCGCGCGAATGGCCTCGTCTGCAACCGCAGCCTTACGCGTGTCGATCGAGATCTGAATCGCGCTGCGTTTGCGGATTTGCTCGATGACCGGAACGACGCGATCGATCTCGATCTGCGCCGCCAATGGCTCCGCGCCCGGACGCGTCGACTCGCCGCCGATGTCGATGATCGCCGCGCCATCTGCTTCCATCTGCAGCGCGGCGTGCAACGCCTTGGTGTGATCGAGATGAACGCCGCCGTCCGAAAACGAGTCCGGCGTGACGTTCAGGATTCCCATCACGAGCGGGTGAGACGAATGTTGAATGTTGAAGGTTGAATGTGAATGTTGAATGGACATAGTCCTTGCCCTCCTCAACACTCAACCGGGACGCGACAAATCAACGCCAGCTTATTTCGCCGTCTCGCGCTTCGCACAATTCTCGAATACCGAATGCCCACGTCGTCGTCCTTCATTCAACATCCAACACTCAACAATGAACATTCAACATTTCGGTTTTGAATCGCGCTCTACGAATCCCGCTCCCGCCGGATCCGCGCGCCGAGGGGATTGAGACGCTCCTCGATCCGCTCGTAGCCGCGGTCGATCTGGTGGATGTTGTGGATCACGCTCTCGCCTTTCGCGCAGAGTGCGGCCAGCAGCAATGCCATTCCGGCGCGGATGTCGGGACTGGATATCTCCGCGCCGCTGAGGCGGTTGCCGCCGACGATGATGGCGCGGTGCGGATCGCAGAGGATGATGCGCGCGCCCATCTGGATCAGCTTGTCGGTGAAGAAGAGCCGTGACTCGAACATCTTCTCGAAGATCATCACGGTGCCTTCCGCCTGCGTGGCGATGACGATCATGATGGAGAGCAAGTCGGCGGGGAAAAGCGGCCACGGTCCGTCGTCGATCTTCGGCACGGCCGCGCCGATGTCGTATCGCACGCGCAGCGCCTGATCCCTCGGCACCCGAATGTCTTTCCCTTCGATCTTGATGTCGATGCCGACTTTCTCGAGCATGTAGCGGACGGCGTACATGTGCTCGGGCACGGCATCTTCGATCACGAGCTCGCTGCGCGTGACGGCGGCGAGTCCGATGTACGAGCCGACCTCGATGTGATCGCTGGGAATGTGGAAGTCGCCGCCGTGCAGCGAATCGACGCCGCGAATGCGCAGCGAGTTTGTGGCGATACCTTCGATCTGCGCGCCGAGGAGGTTGAGGAAGCGGCAGAGATCCTGAACGTGAGGCTCCGCCGCCGCGTTGTAAATCAGCGTCTCGCCCTCGGCCAGAACCGCGGCCATGATGGCGTTCTCGGTCGCCGTCACCGACGCTTCGTCGAGAAACATGTTCGAGCCCTTGAGCGCCCGAACGGACATGCGGTACTCCTGCGCCGACACCTCGATCTGAGCGCCGAGGGATTCGAGAGCGAGGAGATGGGTATCGACGCGGCGGCGTCCGATGGCGTCGCCGCCCGGCTTGGCGATGTTGGCCGCCCCGCAGCGCGCCAGCAGCGGCCCGGCGAGAAGGATCGACGCGCGGATTTTTCGCGAGAGATTGGGATCGGGGCTGGCCGAGCAATCGCCCTTCGTTTCGATGCGGACGACGTTCGCTTCCATTCGTTCGACCGTCGCGCCGATGCCTTCCATGATCTGGAGCATGACCCGGACATCCTGAATGTCGGGCAGGTTGCGGAGAATGATGACCTCATCGGTCAGCAGACACGCCGCCAGGATCGGCAGCGCCGCGTTCTTATTTCCCCCGGGACGGATGCGTCCCTCCAGGCGGCGGCCACCTTCAACGATGAAGCGTTCCATCATGTTGAGGGAGATTGTATGCGGTGGAAGGGGTTCGTGGTTTCGCAGTCGTAGGGCAAGCTGGCGGCGAGAGTCTTTGAAATGTCGAATGTTTAGTGTTGGATGTTGAGTGTTGAGTGTCGTGACGTCGCTCTTCGCGGCCGCCGGCATTCAACATTCACATTCAACACTCAACATTCAACATTCGGCTTCTTTCCGGCACTCACAAACAAACCCCTGCTACCATGAACCCGTGATCGTCGCACCCCTCTCCTCCGGCAGCGCGGGCAATTCCTACTACGTCGAAAGTGACGGCACTTCCATCCTGGTCGATGCCGGACTTGGCCCGAAAGAGACGCGCAAACGGATGGAGCAGGTGGGCAAGGAGATCGAGCAGCTTCGGGCGATCATCATCACGCACGAGCACTACGACCACATCCGCGGCGCAGGGTCGATCGCGCGCAAGTACGGCATTCCGATCTACCTGACGCAAGGCACGCTCGACGCCAGCCGCATCGACCGCGAGAAGACGAAGACGATCGTCTTTCCGAACGATTCTGTTTTCACGATCGGCGAGCTGAATATTCATGCGCAACGCACGCTGCACGACGCCGCCGATCCAGCCTGTTTCGTGATCGAAGCGCGCGACGGGACCCGCGTCGGTGTCGCCAGCGACCTCGGGCACGCCGACGCGCCGGTAATCCGCCACCTCTCCGATTGCGACGGGCTTTTCTTCGAAGCCAATCACGACCTCGATATGTTGCGGATGGGGAGCTATCCCTGGTCGCTCAAGCGCCGGATCATGTCGCGCTTCGGCCACCTCTCGAACGACGATTCGATGACAGCCGTGCAGCGGATGATCGGCGCCGATCTGAAGAATCTCTGCCTCATCCACCTCTCGCAGCGCAACAACCATGAGTCGATCGTGCGCGATATGGCGTCGCGTTTGTTGACGAAGCTTGGCGTGACGTCGCAACTGGAGCTCTCGATCGCGAAGCAGTTCGAAGCGACCGGCGTGTACGAGATCTCACGCCGCCGCCCCGCTCGGCCGCGGCTTCCCGCGTTGAACACGCAGCTCGCATTGTTCTAGTTTCGCGCGAAGCGCTTTGGACTGCGGTGGCGCCAGCCACCGCTTTCAGGCACGCGCGAGGAGCCTGACCTTCATTCCATCTACGAAACTCCTCAGGTGGGGACGTGCGGAGACGAACACGCACCTCGCGTCGTTCTGACTTTTGAAAGCGGTGGCTGCGCCACGCGCACTCCAAAGCGCTTCGCGCGAAAACCAGCCGGCGCTTTCATATACTCGCAAGGTGACGGACCCTTGTTCCATCTACGAAACTCGACTGGCGAGCCATCGCGCGGAGGCCACTACGCTCCGTGCCCGGGAGCGCAACCTCTCCATCGCACGCATCGTTTTCTTCGCGGTCGCGGTGATCATCGCTATCGTCCATTTCAGCGGATGGGTTGCGATTCCGATCGTTGGTTTCATCGCATTGATGGTGGCGCATGACCGCACGATCACGCGACGCCGCCGCGCGGATGCGGCCGCGCGATTCTGCGAGCGCGGGATCGAACGGCTGAGCGGTCAGTGGCAGGGAAAAGGCGTGAGCGGCACCGGTTACGCCGATGAGCACCATCTCTTCGCCGCCGATCTCGATCTCTTCGGCAAAGGCTCGCTGTACGAATGGCTGTGCATCGCAGCGACGAGCGCGGGAAGGGCCACGCTGGCCAAATGGCTGATGCATCCTGGCGAGACGACGGCTGCCGAGGTTGAGGAACGGCAGGAGGCGGTGGAGGAGTTGCGGGGACTCATCGACCTTCGCGAAGAGATCGCCATCGCCGCTGCGGAAGTCGCACACGATGTGGAAGAGGCGAAGCTCGACGAATGGTCGCGCCCTGAGAGTGTGTTCGACCTACGTAAAAGCGGCGAACGGATCGCCGCGATCATCATCACCGTGTTCACTGGGATCGCCCTCATCCTCGGTGTTCCGTCGCTCGTAACGCGTTTCGTCAATATCACCAACCCGGGCGCGATGCCGCAGATCTCGTTGCTTTGGTCGTTGCCGCTTCTGGTGATGAGCGTGGTCGTCTCGTTTTTCACGCGCGGCGTCTCCGAGCGAGTTGCGAAAGTCGTTGGCGCGGTGGAGAGGCGCGAGCCGGCGCTGGCGCTGCTGGCCGGTTTGCTGGCGGTGCTCGAACGGCAATCGTTCACATCGCCTCGGCTCGTCACATTGCGCGGACGTCTCGAACGAAACGGCGTCACCGCCTCGCATCAGATCGAGCGGCTGCGCAAGCTCGTCGCGCTGCTCGACGCCAGGCGCAATCAGTTCTTCGCGCCGCTCGCCTTGCTGCTGCTCTGGTCGGCGCACATCGCCTTCGCGATCGAGCGCTGGCGCGTCGAGTCGGGAGCCGAGATCGTGCAATGGATCGACTCGATCGGCGAAATCGAAGCGCTGCTCTCGCTTGCATCCTTCGCGTTCGAGCATCCGGCCTTCGTGATGCCGGAGATCGTCGAAGGCGATGCGCTCTTCGACGGCGATGCGATCGGGCATCCGCTCATCCCCGACGACCGCCGGGTCGCCAACGACGTGCGCATCGGCGGCGAGCTGCGCCTCCTCATCGTCAGTGGCTCGAACATGTCCGGCAAGAGCACGCTGCTGCGCGCGATCGGCGTGAACACGCTCCTCGCGCTGGCGGGCGCGCCCGTGTGCGCGACGCGTCTGCGCGTGAGCCCGATGGCCGCCGGCGCGTCAATCAGCCTGAACGACTCGCTGCAGGAAGGAGCGTCGCGTTTTTACGCCGAGATCCTGCGCATCCGCGACATCCTGCGCGTGCCGCCACCGCTCCTCTTCCTTCTCGACGAAGTCCTCGGCGGCACCAACTCCCACGACCGCCGCATCGGCGCAGCCGCGATCGTGCGCAGCCTGGTCGTCCGCGGCGCGATCGGCCTGGCCACGACGCACGATTTAGCGCTGGCGCAGATCGCCGAGGAGCTCGCGCCACGAGCCGCAAACGTCCACTTCGAAGACCGCATCGAAGACGGCCGCGTGATCTTCGACTACAAGAAACGGCCGGGTGTCGTGACGAAGAGCAATGCGCTGGAGCTGATGCGGGCGGTGGGGATCGAGGTGTGAAGCGGTGAGGATCGAGACTCGCGTCCGGAGTCGCCGAGCATTGACCTGGGCCAGCGCAGGCGTATCCTGCACCTCATGGACCGGATAAACATCGTCCACTCAGATCCCGAGATCATGGGCGGCGAGCCCGTTTTTGTGGGCACGCGTGTGCCGGTGAAGACGCTTCTCATTTATCTCGAAAGCGGAGAGACTCTCGAGGAGTTTCTCGACAACTTTCCAACCGTGACCAAAGAGCAGGCGATCGCGTTTCTCGAAGAAGCGGGCCGCGCACTGCTGGCACAAATCGCGTGAAACGAGTCCTCTTCGACGAGAACATGCCACGAAAGCTTCGGCGCGGCTTGCCGGAGTTTGCCGTGCGAACGGTTCAAGAAGAAGGTTGGGATGGTTTCAAGAATGCCAACTTCTTCAAAAGGCTTCTTCGTCATTCGACGTGCTTCTAACCGCAGACCAGCGGCTGCGATATCAGCAGAACATTTCGAAATTCGCGATTGGTGTGGTCGCGATCGAAACGGTCGACACGACGTTGGCGAATCAGCGCAGGCTCCTGCCGGAAATGAGGCAGGCAATTCGGAACTCAGCTCCGGGGACGATCACGGTCATCGTGTTTCCCTAGGGTCGATACGGCTCGCGGCTGAGATTCCTTATACTTACCTCACTCCATGCCAACCCGTCTGCGCATTCTCGGCCTGATCCTCGTGCTCATGGCCCTCGCCTCGTGCACGGATCGCCAGGAAGTGGATCACCTTGGTGCGGCACGGACGCGAACGCATCCGGCGCCGTGTGGCGGGAGTCCGGCGGTGGCTGGCGTGGCTGGCGTCAACCCTGATCCGCATCAGGTCTACCTCGGCGACTGGATCGTCGTCTCGGTTTGTAATCTCGATACGCTCGTTCATGACGCCGAGGCGCAGCAGCAGCCGATTACGCTTTTCATTGAAGGGCTGGACAGCGGCGTCGAGCCCTCGGGTGTCGATCTCGAAGGTGGGAGGCTGACCTTCATCCTCGATCGGACCGAGAAGAACAAAGGGATCTGGCAGCAGTTTCTGTACGACCCGCTTTTCGATCCGTATGCAGCGATGCGCGTGAGCGTCGGCATTCACGGCGACCGTCCGCTGCGGCGCGCGGACGGCGCGAACATGACGTTGAGGCTCAAGAAGCTCTACCTCGACTACACGATCTACGCCTTCCTGGCTCTCCTGGCAGCGGTGGCCATTGCGCTGGTTGTGCTTGCGCGCCGCAGCGACATGTTGCGCGACGGTCCGCCGGTCGATGGCGCGCGGCAGCCGTACAGCCTGGCGCGCGTGCAGATGGCGTGGTGGTTCTTTCTGCTGGTCGTCGGCTACGTCCTCATCTGGATCGTGACCGGCGAGCGCGACTCGATCGCTCCCTCGCTCCTCGGGCTCGTCGGCATCAGCGCGGCCACGGCGCTTGCCGCGGTCGCGGTGACGCCCGCCGGCCGGCGCACGTTCACGACGAAAGGCTTCTGGCGCGATCTCGTTACCGGCGACGCTGGCGTCGTCGCATTCGACCGTCTTCAAGTCGTCGTCTGGACGCTCATCCTCGGCGGCATCTTCCTGATGTCTGTTCTCTGGGATCTGACGATGCCCGAGTTCAGCGCCACGATGCTGGCGCTGATGGGGATCAGCTCGGGAACGTACATCGGATTCAAACTGCCGATGAAGAGCGAGCAGACAACCGCGCCTGCCGATTCCGCAGCGCCGTAATGCAGCGTTACGCCGCCGCCGCGGTTACCGTTCCGATCGCGCGAAGAAGCTCGTTGAGCTGATAGGGCTTCATCAGCGACAGGGTGCGGTTCTTTTCGCTGGAGAAGTTCAGCTCGACGTGGCCCGTCGACAAGACGATCGGCAGGTTTTCGTGATCGGCGCGCAGCAGCGGAACGAGATCGACTCCGTTGCCGTCGGGAAGGTTCACGTCGATGATGGCGACGTGTGGACGCGTTCTTCGCGCGGCCGCGCAGGCATCTGCCGCCATTTGCACCCAGGTCGCTTCGTATCCGTTCGAATTGAGGAGCTGTTCCAATCCCGCTCCCACCGA
This sequence comes from Thermoanaerobaculia bacterium, assembly GCA_036260495.1. Lineage (GTDB taxonomy): Bacteria > Acidobacteriota > Thermoanaerobaculia > Gp7-AA8 > Gp7-AA8 > JADGNZ01. The sequence continues at coordinate 4,254 of DATAMS010000284.1, read as the reverse complement.
AAGGTCATCCTCGACGAGCAGGATACGTGTTACTCCGGGTGTGCCGAGGGCGAGGAGCGGCATCGATCGAGCCGGTTCGGCCGCGACCGGCACGATCAGATGAAATGCGGAACCGCCCTCGGTGCGATTCTCCGCGCTGAGCGTGCCGCCCTGTCCTTCCATGAGGCGGCGCGCGATTGCCAGGCCGAGTCCGGTGCCGTTCCGCTTGGTGGTGAAGAGCGGCTCGAAGATCCGGTCGATGGCATGCGACGGAATCCCCGGACCGTCATCGCATACCGAAATGCGAACGAAGCCTCCCTCGGCGTTTTCAGTCGCTGACGTTGCGATGAGCGAGACGGCGATGTGAATCGTTCCGCTGCCGGCGATGGCCTCGCGAGCATTGAAGACGAGGTTGGTGATCACCTGATCGAGATGTTCGCGGTCGCCGCGAATGTGTTGCACCGCTGGATCGATCGAGCTGCTCAGCGCGATCGATGAGGGAAGCGCGGCGACCAATTGGCCGAGGAGGTTCGGCAACCAGTTCGAGGCGTCGATGGCAAAGAGTTGCGGCTCTTTCGGATTTGCGAAGCGGAGAATCTCCTGCGACGCGCGCTTGCCGCGGCCGACGGCGCGATTGATGTGGCCGAGGGCCTCGCGGACGGCGGGAGTGACCGGCTCGCTGCGTCCGATGACTTCGACGAACGGCTGGATTCCCATCAGCACGTTGTTGAACTCGTGCGCCAGTGATGCCGCTACCTGGCCGAGGCTGCTCATTCGCTTTGCTTCTTCCAGCTTGCGAGCGATGTTTCGATGCTCGGTGACGTCGCGCGCCATGCAGATCGTGCCGGCGATGACGCCATCGACGTAGCGCGGTTGCCACGACACTTCGACAGTGACGACAGCTCCGGAGCGGGAAGGGAGGTCGTATTCGTGGATGATTCGCTCGTTGCCGTCGAGTGCCTGTTCGAAGTGCTCGGTGGCGGCGGGCACGGAGTGCGGCATGAACAACTCGGCAAACGGCCGGCCGATCCACTCTTCGACGCGATAGCCGGTGCTCTGTTCGAAACTGCGATTCAGCGACACGAAGCGGCCTTCGCGATCGACGGTGTAGAGAATGTCGTTGACGTCTTCGACCAGCTCGCGATAACGCTGTTCGGACGCTTCGACGGCCTGCTGGGCGAGTACTTTTTCGGAGATGTCGCGCGCGATGACCTGCACGGCGTCACGGCTCCCGTAACGGAGCGGCAGCGCCGCGACTTCGACGTCGAGTGGGGAGCCGTCGGCACGCAGAAATTTTTCGCGAACGTAGGGCACGTTCTCGCCCGCGCGAAGACGTCCGAGACGTTCATGAACACCTTCATGCGATGCGGGAGCGACGAACGTGAAGACGTTCCGGCCAACGACATCTGCCTCGCTCCCGGCGCCGAGAAGCTGGACGAAGGCTTGATTGACATAGACGTAGGTTTCGTCGACATGGACGCCGATGCAGTCGGGCGACAGCTCGACCATGCGGCGAAAGTTCTCGCGGTTTTCGCGCGATGCGGCTTCTGCCTCGCGCTCGCGAGTGATGTCGACCATGACGCCGAAGAGCTCGACCGGCATCCCCTCCTCGCAGTGGACGTTGACGTAGTCGCGAAGCCAGACCGTCCGGCCGTCGGCGGCGATGATGCGGTAGACGAGCTCGTGATCGCGGGCAGCGAGCGTCTCGTTGTGGCAGATCATGGCCACGTGGCGGTCTTCGGGATGCAGATGATCCATCCAGAAACTGGGCTCATCGAGCCAGCGCTCGACGGGATAGCCGAGGAGCGTTTCGGCGGCCGGATTGACGTACGTGAAACGGAATGTCTGCGCGTCGGCGGACCAGGCGATGGCTGGCATGGCGTCGAGCAGACGCGACCGGCGTTGATTCTGACACTCAATCGAAGGGCCCATTCTTATCTCCATGAATTGTGTAGTGACAGCAAATAATAAGAATGTCCTCAGCTTTATTCCATCCCACAGCGGCCTCAACCAGAGATGACAATAATTATTCGACAAGGTGGAAATAACTATCTGAGGCGATCACTTATTCAGCTCGTCCGGCGATTGGACGCCGGCATCAAGACGGGAAGGAACAGGAGCTCGAAATGCCCTATGTCGCTTTGGAGTGGGACCACAAGATCGGACGGCCGGTCATTCAGTGGCTGGTTGTGAAGTGCAAGAGTGTCGGAGAGAAGTTCGGAGGCCCGCAGGCGCTGCCGCCGCGCCGCGATGTGGCGTACTTCGTCGATGAAGAAACCGCCGAGCAGGACGCGAAAGCGTTCGCCGCATACAAAACCAGGATGGACAACGACGCAGCCACATCCGATCACGAGCTCGGGAAATCCGCGGCTTACAGCAAGAAGCACGCTGCCTTCGGGTGGGATCACAACATCTTCAACCCGCTCGTGCAGTGGGCCGTGCTGGAGTGGAACGGCGAGAATCCCGAGGGCGAGAGTTTCCGCAACGACGTCGCCTACTTCCTCGATCCGGAGACGGCCGAGAGCGATGCAAAAGCCTTCCGCGTTCTTCGCGATGAGCTTGTGGCGAAAGCCGCGAAAATCGCAGCGTAAGTTCCGGGAGCCGGTTTTCGGGAGTCGGGGGTCGGAGAGTTCTTCTCCCGGCCCTCGTTCTTTTTCTCCGCAGTTTTCGCGTGTTTGGTTGTCCCCCTCATCCGCCTTCGGCACCTTCTCCCCCACTGAAAAGCGTTGGGGAGAAGGACGCTCGATTGGGAGATGCGGAATCGACAACCGACAGCTCACAACTCACAAGCGACAACCGACAACCGACGCTGAGAACCGGCAAGCGACCACGACTTCGCGCTTCCGACACCCGCCTCCCGACTCGCGACCCCCGCGTGTCAAAACCGCCCTCAGCCATTGGTCTGAAATCTGCATTTTGCTGAGCCTACGCGCTCCGGCCAGGAGCGCTGCTTCGGCCTGACAGTTCAGAACAACTGACTTTCCCTGCTTTCGGAGGACCAGCGCGTCATGACCACGGGAATCGGTATCGATAAAGCGACGGAGCTTTCGCCGCGAGACTTCGAGCGGATGCTGTTGCGAACGCTCACATCGTTGAAGAAGGGCGACTTCAAAGTGCGCATGCCGGTGGAGTTCACCGGAAGCCACGGCAAAATCGCTGACACGCTGAACGACATCCTCGACCTGAACGAGCGAACGGCCGACGAGGTCGAGAAGATCTCGACGGTCGTCGGCAAAGAAGGAAAGCTCAATCAGCGCGCACAGGTGCCGAACGCCGGCGGGCAGTGGGCGGTGATCACAGAGTCGGTGAACTCGCTGATCGGCGATCTGGTCCAGCCGACGAATGAGATCTCGCGCGTGATCGGCGCGGTCGCCCGCGGCGACCTCTCGCGGACGATGGCGATCGAATTCGATGGCCGTCCGTTGAAGGGCGAGTTCCTCCGCACGGCCAAGACGGTGAATACGATGGTCGATCAGCTCGCGTCGTTCGCGTCGGAAGTGACGCGCGTGGCGCGCGAAGTCGGCACCGAAGGGAAGCTGGGCGGTCAGGCGGATGTGAAGGGTGTCGCCGGAACGTGGAAGGACCTCACGGACTCCGTCAATTCGATGGCCTCGAATCTGACGGGACAGGTTCGCAACATCGCTGAAGTCACGACCGCGGTTGCCCGCGGCGATCTCTCCAGGAAAATCTCCGCTGAGGCGCGTGGCGAAATCCTCGAACTGAAGAACACGATCAACACGATGGTCGATCAGCTCCGGTCGTTCGCATCGGAAGTCACGCGCGTGGCGCGCGAAGTCGGCAGCGAAGGCAAACTCGGCGGTCAGGCAGACGTGCAGGACGTTTCCGGTACGTGGCGCGATCTCACCGACTCGGTCAACTACATGGCTGCCAACCTGACCAATCAGGTGCGCAACATCGCCGCCGTCACGACGGCCGTCGCGAACGGCGACCTCTCGAAACAGATCACGGTCGATGCGCGCGGCGAGATTCTGGAGCTGAAAGAAACGATCAACACAATGGTCGATCAGCTTCGCTCGTTTGCATCCGAGGTCACGCGCGTGGCGCGCGAGGTCGGCACGGAAGGGAAGCTCGGCGGTCAGGCGGAAGTCAAAGGCGTCGCCGGCACATGGAAGGATTTGACCGACTCGGTGAATTCGATGGCGTCGAATTTGACCGTGCAGCTGCGCGACGTGTCGAAGGTCGCGACCGCAATCGCCGACGGCGACTTGACACAGAAGATTACCGTGGACGTGCGCGGCGAAATCTTGCAGATCA
>DATAMS010000279.1:0-4622 GCA_036260495.1 Thermoanaerobaculia bacterium | reverse complement strand
CGCTTTCGGTTTCGACCTGACCCCTTCCGCGATATCAATAGAGGTATCGGATCCTGATGATGGCGCCCTCGAGATCGTCGTTGCGCTGCACGCTGATGCCCGACTCGGGGACGCCGAGGTCGATGAAGGCGTCGCGAAGATCGAGGGGAATCGGATCGGCAGCTTCAATGTCGATCGAGCGCTGCTCGCGTCCGTTGAAGACGGCGGCAATGGCAGCGAGTGTTTCGTGACTCGGCATCGTCTTTACGTAGACGTCGATGCGATCGGGTGTCGGGCGCGTCACATCGAGTCCGTCGATCTTCTTCAACTCGGCGAATTGCACATCGAGCTCGAGCCCGCGCTTCGCCCCTTCCTTGCCGCCCTTCACTCCGCCGATGATCGCGCCAGCCATGGTGGCTGCGTCGCGCGTGATGACGTAGCGGCCGACCATCCCTTCAACCGAATCGTGGCGAGGACCGCCAAGAATTGCGGCGAGAGTTCCGGCCACACGGCCGATGCGGCGTCCGGTGCGCGCGCCCGCCTCGGCCTGTTCACGCGACTCCCGCGCGGCTTCATCGATCGCGCCGATGGCAGTCGGATCGGTGACCGGATTGAGATCGCCGCTGACGTGCGGATCGCTGACCGGCCTGGAGTCACCGGTGAAGCTAGGATCGGTCACCGGATCGGAAGCTTCTACCTGATGGATCGGCTTCGAGGTCACGCATGCAGATAGAAAAAGGAAGGCGAATGCAAGGGCCGAAAAGGTGCGCGTCATGATGCGATCTCCAGTCAGAATTTTAGCTGCGGGCGGTAGCGACGAGCGTCCCTTCGCAACGGTGCTGCCAGAGGGGAATTTCCTTGCTTTCGAATTATTCGGAGTTGCCATCGCGAGTTTTGGTTCTTGAAAACCGGCCAAACATCGCTCGCAAGCTCGTGCATTGTCGAATGGTTATCGCTATGGCAGTTGGCGTCCCCGGCAAACGATTCGACTGCGCGCGTCTTCTTTGTTTACCGCTCCCCGAGAAAGCAGAGATCCGCGGAATGGCGCGTGCGGAGGGCAAGATGTGTCTTTTCGCGGACGCACCCGCGGAATCCGCTCCACAGTCAGTAGAAGAACTTGACACTTCATGATCGCCGAGGGAGCCTCGGCGTTCGGAGGCGACAACGATGTCTGATGATCACGATCCGATTGCAGAGCTTGAACGGCTTGACCGGTTCTTCGACGGCGAGGAGGAAGGAGAATACCCCATCGACGTTCTGCGTGCGAGGGGCATCACGATTCCCGACGGTTCGACTCTCGACGATGACTCGCTTCGCACGAAACTGTGGGAAGTCATCAACGGCATGGCTTCGATCGGAATGTATCTCGAGTTCACCGATCACATGAGCGACCGCGAGCTCTATCGTCATCTCGTCACCGACGCGCTATGCGAGGAGACGATTCTTCCGCTCGAGGGATCCGACAGCGGATGGCACCACAGTCCAATCGGCGGTGGCAGCGAGGAAGACAACGAGATCTACCTTCGCTATTACGCCGACGACGACATGCGCCAGCACTGGCAGACCAGTTTCAACGAGCCGATTCCCCCGAAAGAAAAGCCTCCCTGGGATCGCGATCGATTCCTGCCGCAACACGCCACGCATGCGGACGACGGGGTTCAATGAATACCCAGTGATAAGTGCGAAAGTCATGACCACGATTTCGATCGAAGAAGCTCAGGCGAAGCTGCCGGATTTGATCCACCATCTGCACGCGGGCGACGAAGTCGTCATCACCGAGAATGATCAGCCGGTAGCCCGGCTGGTCCCTGCACCAAGTGAGTCGCTGCATAAGCCTCGTCAGCCCGGAATGCTCAAGGGATCGGTTCTGTACATGGCTCCCGACTTCGACGCACCTCTCGAGGACTTCAAGGACTACATGGAAGAGGGTTCTGCTCGATACCCACGCGGTAATCTGGTGGGTCCATCAGGACAGACTCTTGAGCAGCGAAGCGCATGAAGGCCATTGCCAACCCTCTCAACGAACTTCTAGTCAGCGCCGCGACGGTACGGGAGATCGCGATCAAACTAAGCATCGGGAAGCTTTCGCTGTCGATGCCGTATCGAGAATGGATGGAGCAGGCGCTACTCGGTCTCCAAGCGTCGATCCTTCCCATCACGGTCGAGTACGCCGGGAAACAGGCGGAGCTTCCAAAACTTCACCGCGATCCGTTCGACCGGCTTCTCATCGCGCAGGCGCTCGTCGAGGACGTATCAGTGATCAGCGCCGATAGCAGTTTCGAGCAGTACGGCGTCACCCGCATCTGGTGACGCTTCCCCTTCCGAGGATGATCTCAAAATCCGTGTAAATTGAAAGTTCAACTTTCAATTTGCGTGAACCTTGTTTATCCGCCTGATTCTTAAAGACCTGCGAGCTGGACGAGAACGAAAACCCGATCATCATAGGAACTGATCCTTGTCATTATGAAAAAAGTCATTGACTAGTGCACATAAGAATGCTATTTTCCGCCGCCCTATGAAACTCATGGATCAATTGATTGAACGCGCACAGCGCAGCTTCCGGCCTTCGGGTCTCGGCTGCAGGTTTGCGCCGGAGGTGCCTCGAATCGGGTAGAGAACCGCACATCTACCTGATTGCGAGGCCCCTTCGAACCGTCTGGTCGAAGGGGCTTTTTGTTTTCTTGTGCGATTTCAACATAGGCGATAAGCCGTCCGGGCCGGCGGCGGGCATTCGTGTCATGACGACATTCGGATTGCCTGTTCCGTGAACGGGTTCTGACGATGGAGGTTTGCCGCACTGACGTGTAGCTCAGTGGTAGAGCGCAGGACTAAGATCCTGAGGCGCGGGTTCGAATCCCGTCATGTCAACAATGTGTAGCTCAGTGGGTAGAGCACAGGATCGCTAATCCTGCTGTCACGGGTTCGAATCCCGTCACGCAACAAGGGCTCGAAAGCCTTTTTTCTACATGACGACTGACCGCCGTAAGTGGTCGACCCGGCGACGGCGGGATTCGTCCCGCCAGCCAAAGGCTCCGGCCTGAGGCAAACGGAAAACCCGCGCCTTGAGGCGATCGTGAGGCACGCGACGAACCAGCGCAGACGACATCGTCGAGTGGAAGAGCTGGTGGCTTCCACAAGACGATGATCAGAACGCTGCCAAGCGCGCAGCAACGACCGTCCCGCGCAGGCAACGTGGCGATCGAAGGCTCGCCGTCGCAAGGTTTTTTTCTTATTACGGAAATTGCTCTGACGGCCGACTGCAGCGGACGAACGGGCATAAGAAGCCGGATGTTTGTCATCCGGTATCAAATGAAAGGAGGTACCGACCAATGTTCCATCGTTACAAGATCAATCCGCACGAGCGAGGTCTCCTGTTCAAGGAAGGCGATCTCGTCACCGTGCTCGGGCCGGGTGTGCACTGGTACCTCGACCCGCTCATGAAGCTGCGTCTGCACGTCGTGTCCCCTCGGGTCAATCCGTGGCTTGTGCATCCGTCGCTCGATCTCATCGCCCGCTCCGAGAAGCTCGGCAGCGAGGCCACTGTGATCGATCTCAACGATCATCAGCGCGGACTGGTATGGATTGACAGGCGTTTCGCTCGTCTTCTGGCTCCGGGTCTCTACGTCCTTTGGAACGTCGAGCACGAGGTCCGGGTCGAGATTGTCGATGCCCGTTTCATGCAGCTCGTCCACGCCGACCTCCCGGTCATCATGAAGGGCTCCGGCGCGAGTGAGCTTCTGGAGATCGTCAACGTCGAAGCCGGTCACAACGGCGTCTGGTTCCGCGACGGTGCGTACCAGGCGACGCTGACTCCGGGTGCGTGGGTGTTCTGGAAGGGCACGGGACGGCTCAAGGTGATCGATGTCGATCTCCGCGAGCAGACGCTCGACATCAGCGGTCAGGAGATCATGACTGCCGACAAGGTCACGCTGCGGCTCAATGCTCTCGTCGTCTACCGCGTCACCGATCCACTGCGGTCGGTTGCCGAGGTCGATGGCGCGGGACAGGCGCTGTATCGGGCCGCGCAGCTCGCGCTGCGTGAGATCGTCGGTGCGCGGGAGCTCGACGTTTTGCTGGTCAGCAAGGAGGCTCTCGCCACCGAGCTGTCGGAGCTCACGAAGGCGCGTGCCGGCGAGCTCGGTCTCACTGTTCTTTCCACTGGTATCCGTGACGTCATCCTGCCGGGCGACATGAAGGATCTGATGAACAAGGTCATGGAGGCCCGCAAGGCCGCCGAGGCATCGCTCATCAGCCGGCGTGAGGAGACGGCATCGATGCGCATGCAGGCGAACACGGCGAAGATCCTCGAGTCCAACCCGACGCTGATGAAGCTGAAGGAGCTCGAGGTCCTCGAGAAAGTCGCCGATAAGGCCAACCTCACCGTGCTTCTGGGCGGCGAGAGCGGCCTGAACGAGCGGGTCATGAAACTGCTGTAAACGTCAGGGGCGGTTCGCCGCCCCTGATACTTCGGATCAGGGATGCGGCGTGATGGCGATGATCGTCACCGCTGCAACGCGCTTCTTCCCATCCATCCGGTCGGGCCCGTACATGAAAAAGAAACGATAGGCTCCCGGCGTCTCGTTCTGCGCGTACGCTTCGAACACCTCTTCACCAGCGGGACCATGCAACGAACGAAACGAGTG
>DATAMS010000278.1:0-20021 GCA_036260495.1 Thermoanaerobaculia bacterium | reverse complement strand
AGAGGACCTCGCCGCTTAACGGCTCAAATATACGGCTGCCGCGCCTCGGCGCCGCTTCCGTCGTTCCGCTGGAGTCACTCCCCTTGAAAAGCTTTGCTTACATCTCGTCGGTTTGAGGCAGAGCCTCGCTAGAGAGTCCGGCCTACGTTCAGCCTTCGTGATCTATAACAACCGCGCTTCGAGCGCTTTCAGAACCGCCCTCGTCCGATCGCGCACGCCAAACTTCGAGAGGATGCTCGACACCTGATTCTTGATCGTGCCCTCGGCGGTGCCGAGGGCGTGGGCGATTTCTTTGTTGCTGTAGCCGCCGGCCATGAGGCGGACCACTTCCAGCTCACGCGCGGTCAGCTCTTCGAGCGGCATCGCGTCGGGAGCGGGCGTTCCGGCGGCGCGCAGAAGACGTTGCGTGATGGCGGGCTGAAACACCGTTCCGCCCGCCGCAATGGCGCGGATCGCGCTCATCAGTTGTTGATACGAGATGTCTTTGAGGAGGAAGCCGCGCGCGCCGCTGCGGATGGCGTCGAGGACGACGGATGTGTCATCGAACGTCGTCAGCACCAGCGTCGGTGGCAGCGCGTTGGCCGCGGAAAGGTCGCGAAGAACATCGACGCCGTTCTTCTTCGGCATCCGCACATCGAGCAGTAGCACATCAACCTCGTACTCCGGAACGCGCTCGACCGTCTCGGCGCCGTCTTCGGCCTCGCCAGCGATCACGATCTCCGCGTCCATCTCCAGCAGCGTGCGGATGCCCTGACGAATGAGGAGTTGATCGTCGGCGATGAAGACGCGGATCACGGCGAGCTCCGCGCGGGAAGAAACGCGGTGAGTGCGAAGCCGCGGCCGGTGCCGCTCTCGATCGTCAGCGCGCCGCCGGCGTTCTCGATGCGCTCGCGCATGCCGCGCAAGCCGAAGCCGTCGCGCGCGCTGCCACGGCCGCGGCCATCGTCACGCGCGCGAACTTCGAAGCCATCGGCGGTCCGGCGCACGGTGATCCAGAGATTTTCGGCGCCGGAGTGGCGCGCCGCGTTCGTCACGACTTCCTGCACGCAGCGAAGAATGACCAGGCCCTGCTCGGGATCTTCTACGCGGAGCGATTGGTCGACCTCGAGTTGCACGCGCGGGCGCGGCAGGTCGGCCACGAGCGTGCGTAGCGCGCGCCCGAGGTCGAGGCAATCGCCGGCGTTCTTCTCGGCGACGATCGAGCGGACGTCGGCCAGCAGCGTTCGCGCGAGCGACTGCGCCTTCTCGACGTCGCCGTGCGCCGCACCATCCGTGCGTACGAGCGCGGCCTCGAGGTTCAACGTCAGGGCGGTGAGGTGATGGCCGAGCGCATCGTGCAGCTCGCGCGCGATGCGAAGGCGTTCCGCGAGCCGGCCACCATCGGCGACGAGATCCTGCATCGCCCGAAGCTGCGCGTTCGTCCGCACTTCACGATCGAGAATCTCGAATGTGAAGAAAGCCAGGATCTGGAAACCGAAATACGGCGGCGCGAGCAGAAACGCCGAGCGGCCGTTCCAGTGAAAGGCAACGGCTCCGGCCAGGAGTAGCGTCTGGATCACGATCCAGGCAAGCCCGCGCTTCCGATCCATCAACGAGGGAAGGCGCATCGCGATCAGCACGAGCAGCGTCCCTTCGAAGCCGTCGCAAAGCAGCAGCACCAAGACGACGATGCAGAGCACTTCCATCGCCATCAGCGAACGGCGAGGACGAACGAGGCCGGCGACGAAGAGCGCGCCGAAGAGGACGTACGCGACCGCCCATCGCGCCATCGTGCCGGGCACGGTCGCGCCCTGGATGATCACCGGAAGGCCGGCCATCAGCCACGCCGTCAAACCGGCAATGCCGAGCATGCGCGTGTGCGGCATGACGCGAGGATGACACAGCGCATCGGGCCCGTGAATAGGCCGGAAGTCACATGCCGCGCGTTGCCCCGAGCGGCACATGCGCAAGTGCGCGGCAGTGCGTACCTTGTGCAGCGGAGGATTTCATCATGCGATTCGCAGGACTCTTTTTGTTGCTCATCATCGTCGCCCTTCCGCTGGCTGCCGACGATGCCGCCGATTTTCTGAAAGCAGTTTCCGGCCGCGATCTGGCCACCGTGAAGTCGATGCTCGCGCGCGATCCCGCGCTGGCGAACGCGCGTAGCCCGAAAGGAACGGACGCGGTCACGATCGCGCTCTTCACGAATGTGGGCGAAGGCTTCACCGATCCAGCGAAGAACGAGATCCTGCAAGCGATCCTGCCGCACGCGAAGCTCGATCTGTTCGAGACTGCGGCGCTGGGCACGACGTCACAACTCGAGTCGATGATGACCGATCCCGCCTCGCTTACGAGCCGCAACGCGTTCGGATGGACGCTGCTGCACATGGCAGCATTCGGAGGCAACGCCGCGAACACAGAACTGCTGATCCGAAAAGGCGCTGTGATCGAATCACGCGCCGTATCGAAGTTCCGCAACACGCCGCTCCAGACGGCGCTACTCTCTGGCCAGTACGCGACCGCGAAAATCCTGATCGATCACGGCGCGGACGTTCTGATCCGTCAATCGAAAGGCTTCACACCGATGCATGAAGCCGCCGTGAACGGCCGCACCGACCTGGTCCAACTCCTCCTCGATCACGGCGCCGAGATCAACTCGGTCGCCGACAACGGCGAGACTCCATTAGCCGAGGCAATGCGTGGAAAACACGATGAGCTTGCGGCGTGGATGAAAGCGAAAGGCGCGGTGCTCGGCATCCAACCAGACGACGAGGTGTTGAAGAAGTAGACACCGACATCCTCACTGCGGCGGCGCCCCGCACGGCGTGGTGTTCGTGAGTGGAACCGGTGTCACCGTCACGGTTGCGCCGTTCACTGCGACTTGCAGCCAGTGGTAGTACGCGCCGGGACGGCCTTTGTCGGGGCAGCCCGATAGCGGCGCGCCACCGCCGCCGCTGACAACGAATCCTGTCTTGCTGGCAGTGCCGGCAACCGCCTGGTAGAAACGATGATCGTGCGAGGCAAAGACATACACCACGTTCGGATTGGTCAGCGAGTTGACGTAGTTGACGAAAGCCTTGATCTTCTTGCCGTACTTCGTGTCTTTGTCTGCCTTATCCGGTGCCATGGCGTGCGAGTTGTCGTCCTGGGTCGGGCGGTGCATGAAAAGGAAGACGTTCGTCCCCTTCGGCACCGATGCGATCCTGTCCTGGATGAGCGAAAGCTGAGTCGTGCTGACATACCCGTTGAAGCAGCCGCTCGGTTGAGAATCCTTGCCCGGCATCTCCTCGGTGTTGACGCCGATGAAGACGGAGTTGCCATACTGAAACCAGCCGTACGGTTGTGAAACGGCGCTCGTGTAGTCGTCAAGCAGCTTCGTGTCGTCGTCGGCTGCGTCGTGGCAATCGCCGCTCCCCTTTTTGTCCAGCTCATGGTTCCCCGGAACGTTGAACACTGGGACGCCGAGCTTGGCGAACCACGGCAGCACGAGCGGGTACTGCGTCTTCGCATCTGACGATTTCTTGCCCTTGATGATGTCGCCGCCCCAGAGCACGAACGCGGCCGGCGTCGTCTTCATGGCGTTCTGCATCGCCGGGATCAACGCTACGAACCCCGCCGAGGGGGCGTCGCCGGAGTCGGGACGGTTGTCGCCGCCGACGTAAAAGGTGAACTGCGATGGATTGGCCGGAGTGCCGAGGGACCCGGTGCCGGACATTGGCGGAAGTGACGGGAGGACGGTCGTGGCGGCGGCGAAAAAGAGTGCTGTCAGCATGCTGAGGAGAGTCGCGAACGAGACAAATCCCTACCCGCCTCCTTCGCGTCAAACGGCATTCGCCTATGATGGGCTCGTGCCCCGCCGATTCAATTGGCAGCTCTGGTCCGGGCTCGCGCTCGCCGTCGTGGCGTTTGTCAGCTACTTCGTTTTCTTTGCCCGCTTTCCGATCACGCGCGATGTGCCGTGGGTAAATGGGGTTCTCTTCGCCATTGCCATCGCGCTCTTGATGATCGGACTTCGCCGCGCAACGGGACGACGGATCGGCGCGTGGATCGCGACCGTCTTCGGAGTACTCCTTTGCGCGCTCTTCTGCTTCGATATATTCATCGGTGCGAAGTGGCTTCCAGCTTCGGAGCATGCACCGGCGGTCGGTAGCAAGGCGCCCGATTTCGTTCTGCTCGACATTCATCGAAAGCCGGTTGCGCTGGCGCAATTGCTGGCCGAGCCGGCGACGAAGGGCGTCCTCCTCATCTTCTATCGCGGCTACTGGTGACCGTTCTGCAACTCCGAGTTACGGGGCATTGAAAACCATCTCGCCGAGTTTCGCGCGGCCGGCATTCAACCGGTTGCGATCAGCGTCGACACGCCCGAAGATTCGCGCGATCTCGTGAAGAAAACCGGCTACACCTTTCCGCTTCTCTCCGATCCCAACACCGAAACCATCCGTCGATACGACCTCGTTCACAAGGGCGAAAGCCCGGGCGGACACGACATCGCGCGGCCCGCCGAATTCCTCGTCGATCGCAATGGCATCGTGCGCTGGCGCAATCTGACCGAGGATCTGCGCATCCGCGCGCGGCCGGAGCAGATGCTGGAAGCGGCGGCGCGCACTCTTCATTGAATGCAGCGTTGCGCGACTTATGGCTCGTCCAGAAACGACGTCACAATCGCATTCACCCACTCGGGCCGCTGAATGAATGTTCCGTGTCCGGTTCCCGGCAGAATGCAAAGCCGCGCGTCGGGCAACGCACGATAAAGCGCAATCGTGTGATCAAGCTGGATGGCGTCGTGATCGCCAACCATGACGAGCACTCTCTTGTGGATTCCCGACAGGAGTTCCGGATTCAACTCGTCTTTTGTTGGCGACGACGCCCACAAGTGATTGAGCCTCTGATCGAGAGTCGACGGCGACTCCACATCTCTGGCGCGCATCTGGCGCAAGTCATCCGCCAAATATCCCTCGGGTGTAAAGTTCGCGCCGCTGACCACGACGCGCCGCACGAGCTCCGGATGTTGCACGGCAAGGATGAGCGCCACGATCCCGCCATCGCTCCATCCGACGACATCGACATCTTTTAGCTTGAGCTTGACGAGGAGCGCAGCCGTGTCGCTGGCCATGCGCGCATACGTGAGTGGACCCTCGACGTCAGGTGTATGACCGTGTCCGATCTGCTCGGGCGCGATGATCGAATGGGTCTTCGCAAAGACGTCGAGCTGCTTCGCGAACGAGCCGTGGATCGTGTTGCCGCCGCCGTGCAGCAATAGCAGCGGCCTCCCCGAGCCACTCGTCTCGTAATACATCCGATGCCCATTCACCTCGGCCCAGTGGCCCGGTTCCTCGGCACGAGCGACAACGGCAAGAAGGATGATCAACACCAGCCGCAATTTCATTCGGCAAGTGTCACACGAAAAAACGAGTCAGAAGCGTTTCACGCGGAGACGCGGAGAACGCGGTGGATGATTTCTGCGCCCTCCGCGTCTCCGCGTGAAAACGGTTCTAAAACCGGACGCCCAACGACATCCGCACCGTTCGCGGTGTCTGATACGCCAGGTTATTCAGCGGCGTCCCGAAATTCGCGGCCAGTTGATAGTTCGCGCCCATCGCCGTACACGTTGCCGCCGACGCACCGGTCGGACACTGCACCGGCGTCGTTTTCGCGGGATCGAACGGCAGGAACGTCGCTGACGTCGCGGCGGTCGTGACCGTCGTGCTGAGGCGCTGCGGATCGAAGATCGCGGCATTGTTGAACGCATTCAGCAGATCGCCCTGCGCGAAAAACTCGATTGCGGAAACGCGGAGGCTGTAGCGCAGCGCGAGATCGGTCGAGCGCGTCGCGTCGGTGCGAAGCTCGCCGCGTCCGCTGAAGTAATACAGGCCGTTCGGCACCGCGTTGTAGCCGAGGTTCGCGGGAGCGCCGGGGTAGCGGGTGAGATTGATCGCGCCGGCGATCGAGTACGGCATCCCTGATTCGTAACTTTGCAGAACCGTCGCTTCGAGCGAACCAGCCGGAAGCGGCAGCCGATAGCCGGCCCACGCGCGGATGCGATGACGCTGATCGCCGGCCAGGTAGCCGATTGGCGCGGCGCGGTTGTACGCGAAGTACTCGGGATAGAAAAGCGCCGGATCGATATTCGCTGTGGCGCCTGTCGTCGCGCTTTCGCCGTCGTCGTTGCCGCGCAGCTTTGACCACGTGTAGTGCGTGCCGAAGTCGAAACGGCCCGGCGTCCAGCGCGCCTGCAACTGCACGCCGCGATACTGGCGCACCATGTTGTTGCTGTTGCGGACGAGCTGCAGATCGACGGGGATGCCGAGTGGCGTGTTCACTTTTTGCGTGGCGGTGGTGACGCTGGCGGCGTAGAAATCGCGCCAATCGCGGTGGACGTAATCGGCGCGAACGAAACCATTCCTACCAATCTGCGCGCCGTACCCCGCCGTCAATTCGCGCACCGAGGGAGAGGCGAGCGAGCCGTCGAAATAGGTGGCAAAACCGGGAATCGTGCGCGAGCCGTTGGCGCGCAGATTCGCCGCCGTGCGGTTGGCCGTGCCTCCCTGCGTGTTGTTGAAGAAATCGAAGATGCGGCGGATTGCTTCGTCCATCGGCACGGTCAGCGACGTGTTGTTGATGGCCGGACCTTTGTACGCGAAGTCGATGGCCGCGGCGTTGCCGGCCGCCTGATTCGACGACGCGATCGTGTCCGCGATGCGCGACGCGTATTCGCCGAACGAAACGCTGAAGCGATGCCGTCCGTCGCCGCGAAGATCGTATTGCGCGGAGAGCCGCGGCGAGAGTTTTGAATCGTTCGAGCTGACGACGCCGTCGGCATCGATCGCGTGATTGCGGTCGTATCGCGCGCCAATCGTCAGTGTCAGGTGGGACGTCGCGCTCCACGTGTCGTTGACGAACGCGGAATCGGTGCGCAGATCGTTCGCGCTCGCGGGCGTGAGGATCGGCGTCCAGCGGATGAACGTGCCGCCGCCGTTCGCGTTCGACGGCGTGATCACGGGATAGATCACGCCGTTGCTGTACTGCGCCTTCGTCACGAAAATCGAGAAGTCGCTCCCCGATTGATGATTGTTCGCGTAACGGCTCTCGGAGAATCGATCGACGCCGGCGACGAGGTCATGGCTACCAAACGACTTCGCATCGAAAAAGTCGTGAGCCTCGAGCAGGATGTCCTTGTTGTTGCGGCGCTCGGCGTCGCAGACCTCGCAAAGTGTGGGCGAGTGGAAACGCGTGTTGTTGTTGTTTCGATCGAGAAGCACGGTGCCCGCGATCAGATCGGTCGTCGGCGCGCCGGTGCGATCGGAGAACTTGCGCGCCGAGTAATGGCCTTCCAGCAGCAGGTTCGTGGCGGCCATGCCGTTGTAATGCACGGCCACGAGCGATTCCGGATCGGTGCGCGTGGTCAGGCTGGCTTCATCGTAAAGATTGGCGGAGAAGCGCGCGTTGGTGCCTTTCGTGTTGACGCCGAACCACGAGGCGGCCAGCGTCTGCCGCGCGCCAATCTGCGACGTCAATTTCGCCTCATACCTCTTCTGATCATTCCCCTCGGCATAACTGATCGCAGGCGATGCAGGCGAGATCGGATTCGCGGTCGAAGCCGGAATGGAGACTGTCTGCCGCGACGTGTCGTTCTTCGCCAGCCGTCCCGCGCCGAAGAACCAGAGGTGATCGCGAATGAGAAATCCACCGAGCGTCCCTTCGCCGACGTGATTGAGATTGTTCTCGCGCGCTTCGAGCGCCGGCGATTGCGCCACCCAGGCCGGATTGCTCAATGAATCACGCAACGACCCGGCCATCTGATTGCCGCCCGACTTCGTGATCGAGTTGACGACGCCGCCGCTGAACCGGCCGTACTCGGCGGAGATCGCACCGGTCAGCACGGTCGTTTCCTGGATCGCGTCCTCGACATACATCGGCCGCATCTGCCCGCGCGTCTGTTCTGTGACCGCGACGCCGTTGACGAGCACGAGGTTGTCGTAACCGGGACCGCCGGAGATGTAGAGCTCCCCGTTCGCGAGCGTGTTGCCATTCACGCCTGGCGCGAACTGCGCGGTGGCAAGTTGATTGCGCTGAATCGGCAGCCGCTCGATGAAGGGCAGCGTCATGTTCGTGGAGATCTGCGGACTCTCAATCACGGAGGGCGCCGCGGCGGTGACGGTGATGGCCTCGCTCGTTCCGGCCGGCTTCAACACGGCGTCGACGCGCGAAGTCTGCGAAAGACGCAGCGAAGAATGCAACCGCTGCGTCTCCATCCCGCCAAACGTCATTGAGATCGCGTACTCGCCCGGCGGCAGCGCGGCGAAGCTGTACGCGCCGCCGTCGCCGGTGACTGTCGTCCGCGTTCCCTGCAATTCCGGCGAAGAGATCGTCACCACCACTCCCGGCAACGCCCGTCCCTCGGCGGTCACGATGCCCGTGAGCGATGCGCTGGTCTGCCCGAAAATCGAAACCGCGAAGAACGAAAGCGCACCAACGAAAGCCGCAACGCTACTTTTCATTTTCGATCGTCTCCCGATGAATTGAAGGATGGATCGATGATAACGCGTTGCCGTTGCCGGACGAAGATTTCGGCGACTCGCGTGCGATCATTCAATCTCAATGTCCGGACGCAACTTCACCTACGCGGACTATCTTGCGCTCGAGGCCTTCAGCAACGTTAAGCACGAGTTCCTCGGCGGCCAGATCTACGCCATCGCCGGAGGTACGCCGGAGCACGCTGCCCTTGCCGCCGCCGCAAGCGGATTGCTTTTCGGACAACTTCGCGGCGGCAATTGCCGCGTGTTCGACGCCGACTTGCGCGTCCGCACGTCATCCGGCTTATCTACATATCCGGATGTCACCGTCGTCTGCGGACCAAGCGAACGACATGAAGACGACGCGCACGCAGTCACCAATCCCACGCTGATCATCGAGATCCTGAGCCGGAGCACTGAAGACTATGACGAGGGTGACAAGTTCGAGCACTACAAAACGCTCTCGTCGCTGAAGCAGTATGTTCTCGTGTCTCACGGCGACCGCTCGCTGAAAGTCTGGACCCGCGAGAACGACAAACGCTGGCGGTCAGCCTTCGTGCGAGAAGGCGCGACCGCGGAGTTGCTGGTCGGCGCTCGGCTCGATGTTCACGAGTTGTACGAGGCAGCGGCAGAGCCGAGCGTTTGAACCGAAGCGCAATTCACTCTGGGACAAGCTTCCAAAGCTGACACGAGCCGCCGTCGTAATCGGAGCCTCCGTTCAAAGCGACCTTTGCTCCGCAGTGATCGGCGTCCAGGTACTGTCCGCCCTGCTTCAATTGAAGCCTGCTCCATCCATCGGGACCGGGAACAAGCTTCCAGAGCTGACAGGCGCCATCCGCATATTCCGAGCGCGCGCTCAGCACCACTTGGGAAGAGCAAAACGCCGCATCAAGGAATTGGCCGCCTTGCTTGAGCTGAAGCCGGCTCCATCCGTCCCCGGCAGGAACCAATTGCCACAGTTGACAGGCGCCGCCCGCATAGTCCGAGCGTCCGCCCACGACGACCTTGGCCGAACAGTGATCCGCATCGAGATAGAGACCGCTGACCTTCAATTGGAGGCGATAGTATTTCGGAGCAGCCGCCACAGGAATGGGAGAGATCCTGAAGATTCGGGGGTCGCGGGCAATCGCGATTCTGGGTGGGCGCCCGCCCGCGGTCTGCGTTGGCGGCGCATCGACGGTGTGTTGATCTGACGTGCTCGCAACCGGTGCCGATGCTTCGCTCTGGGTCGGTGGAACCGGAGTGGTCTCCGTCGCTGGCGCCGCAGTGCTCTGGGCAGGTGAGGCCGGTGTCGTTTGAACAGCCGGAGTTGTTGCGGTCTGCGTCGTGGTTGGCACAGGCTGGACAGGCGCAGGCGTCGATTGCTGGTGACCGGCAATGGAACGAATCGCGAGCGCGAGGAAGAGACCTCCAGCGATCAGAGATCCAATACGCCCCTTGGCCCCCACCGCTGGAATCTTGGCCGCTGATACTTCGAACCCGCCCCCGATCAACCCAATCAGGAGAAACAGTCCGCCCATTACCAGAAGCAGTCCTTCAGTCGTACTCGGCATCGCGCACCCCCTGATGCAGCGAAACAGTCGTCGCCTCTTCAGACGGACTGAATGGACTTATTGCCGCGGCGGCGCCTTCGATTCAATAAGGATTGCCTGACGGGAGGTTTTCCCCATCCGACGCGGGGAGAACAGGAGATCGAACACCCTTCTCACGCGAAGCCGCGAAGGTCGCGAAGGAGAGCACCGCAAACACCTTCGCGTCTTCGCGAGACAACCTACTCCGGGCAATACGCCCCGAACCCGCTCGCGTGCTCGCGCCGTTCCAGCGGTGAAACGTGCTGCGGCAGGATGCCGAGCTTGACGAGCTGCTGACGGAATTCGTAGCGGATGCGGACTGAGGCTATTGGGGTGGGGTCGAGATCCATATCGACGCTGTAGATCTCATGCTCGGCCTTATCGCCCATGCCGGTTGCTGCGAAGTCGTCTGCGATGGCGGGACGCTGCGCTTTCGCGGAAGGTGCGGCGAGGCTCGAAGGTGGCGCAGCGCCGGCAGAACCGCCCGGTGCGCTGTTCGAGCGTTCCTCGCCATACGAATGCCGGTAGACCTCGGGCTCGTGCTGGCGTTCGCGAAAATAGACGGCTTCGATGACGCCGAGGTTTTCGGTCTGGCCGAGTTTGGCGCCGTAGGAATGACGCTCGCCGGTGAAGTAGAAACTGCGGGCGGCACGGTCGCTCACCTGCCAGCCGGAGATCGTCGTCGACTCGTACGGCTCCAGCACCCACTTCGAGGCGCTGCGGGCGTCGGTGTGTTTCGCATCGATCGTGTTGAGGCCATCGACCGAAAGCGCGACGGCGACGCGATACGGCGTCGGGTTGGTGAGGCGCAGGCTGTAGCTGGAACCGCGAACGGCTTCGATGTAGACGGTGCCGCCGTGGAAGTACTCGGATCGGGCGGCGTCATCGACAAGCACGTTGAGAGCGAATCCGCTGGTGCGGGCGGCAAAGGCTGAGGTCGAGTAAAGAACGAGAGCAAGAATCAGAATTCGGTGTCGCATGGAATCCTCCGTTATGCGAGGTGAGACACGGGCTTCGAGGAAAAGAAAACCGTCACGCGAAGGCGCGAAGCCGCGAAGGTTCTTGAAAGTGGCGCGAGCACGGCGGAAGTTGCAGAATGGCGTCCCTAAACCACGAAACCCAGAGGAGAGCCCTTGAGAAAACAGTGGATATCGTGCCTGTTCCTCGTCATGTTCGCGGCGGCGTCGTTCGCGGCGCCGGCGACTGCAAAGAAAGCATCGACAGCGGCCAAGACACCGACGAAAGCTGCGGCTGAGAAAGTCACGTCGGTCGAAGGGATCACGGAGTACGACCTTGCCAACGGCATGCGCGTGCTGCTCTTTCCCGATCAAACCAAGCCGACGGTCGTCATCAACCTCACCTACCTCGTCGGCTCGCGTCACGAAAGCTACGGCGAGACCGGGATGGCCCATCTCCTCGAGCACATGATGTTTAAGGGGACGCCGGACCACAAAAACATCCCGCAGGCGCTGAAGGAGCACGGCGCGAATTACAACGCCTCGACCTGGTACGACCGGACGAACTACTTCGAGATCCTGCCGGCGACTGAGGACAACGTGAAGTTCGCGCTCGCGCTCGAAGCCGATCGGATGCAGCACTCCTTCATCGCACGCAAGGATCTCGATTCCGAGATGACCGTCGTGCGGAACGAGTTCGAGTCGGGCGAGAACGATCCGGAGAACGTCCTCGATGAGCGCGTGCTCTCCACCGCCTACCTCTGGCACAACTACGGACACTCGACGATCGGCTCGCGCGCGGACATCGAGCGCGTTCCCATCGATCGCCTGCAGGCGTTCTGGCGCAAGTACTACCAGCCCGACAATGTCGTGCTGTTGGTGGCCGGAAAGTTCGACGAAGCGAAAACGCTGGCTGAGATCGAGAAGATTTATGGACCGATCCCACGTCCCACGCGCAAGCTCGAGGAGCCATACACGGCCGAGCCGGCGCAGGATGGCGAGCGCGCCGTTACGCTGCGACGCGTCGGCGACGTGCAGGCGCTCACGGTCGCGTATCACGTGCCGGCGGAGTCGCACCCCGATTCGGCGGCAGCGCAGGTGCTGCTCCGTCTTCTGATCGACACGCCCTCGGGACGCCTCTACAAAGCGCTCGTCGAGACGAAAAAAGCGACGTCGGTCGGCGGCTTCATGCCCGGCCTGCACGACCCGGGATTCGTGACGCTGTCTGCCGAAGTGCGGCAGGAACAGTCGCTCGATGATGCGAAGAAAACCTTTCTGCAGACCATCGACGATTTGAAAGCCACGCCGCCGACGAAAGAGGAAGTCGATCGCGCGCGCATCGGCATGCTGAAGAACATCGACATGACCCTCAACGCCGCGGACCGCGTCGGGCTGGCTCTCAGCGAGACGATCGCGGCCGGCGACTGGCGGCTTTTTTTCATCAACCGCGACCGCATCCGCAAAGTCACGCCGGCGGATGTGCAGCGCATCGCCAACACGTACTTCATTGCGTCGAACCGGACTGTCGGCGAGTTCATCCCTGACAAAACGCCGGTGCGCGCGGAAGTTCCGCCACCGTCTGACATCGCGGCGATCGTCAAGGATTACAAAGGCGACGCCGCCATCGCCGCCGGCGAAGCCTTCGATCCATCGCCTGCGAACATCGACGCGCGCACGACGCGCACGACGCTGCCGGGTGGCTTGAAGATCGCGTTGCTGCCGAAAAAGACGCGCGGTTCAACGGTGAACGTCTCCGGCACGCTGCACTTCGGCGACGAGAAGTCGCTCATGAACCGCTCCACGGCCGGCGTGGCCACGGCCGACATGCTCATGCGTGGCACGAGCAAGCACACGCGCCAGCAACTCAAAGATGAATTCGACAAACTGAAAGCACGCGTGAACATCGGCGGCGGAGCGACGCAGATCGGCATCAACGTCGAGACGACGCGCGAGAATCTTCCGGCGGTTCTGGCGCTGGTCGGCGAGGTTCTGCGCGATCCGGTCTTCCCCGCGTCGGAATTCAGCACGTGGAAGCAGGAGCAATTGGCGCAAGCGGAGCAGCAGCGAAGCGATCCGCAATCGATTGGCTCGACCGAGTTTCAGCGGCGCATGAATCCGTATCCGAAGGGCGACGTTCGCTACGTCACGACGTCCGAGGAAGACATCGCCGACATCAACGCGCTGACGCTCGAGGATGTGAAGAATTTCTACGCGTCGTTTTACGGGGCTTCGAACGCCGAGATCGCGCTTGTGGGCGATTTCGATCCGAAGCAGGTCACCGCGCAACTGAGCGAGATCGCGGGCTCGTGGAAGAGCACGTCGCCGTTCACGCGCGTGCCCCGCATCTACCACGACATCGCGGCAACGAATCAGTCGATGGAGACGCCGGATAAAGCCAATGCGATCTTTATGGCCGGCATCAATCTCCAGCTTCGCGACGATGATCCCGACTATCCAGCCCTCGTCCTCGGCAACTACATCCTCGGCGGCGGCACGCTCTACTCCCGCCTCGGCAACCGCATTCGTCAGAAAGAAGGACTGAGCTACGGCGTCGGTTCGAACGTGCAGGCCAGCGCGTTCGACAAGAACGGGGCGTTCACGACGTTCGCGATCTACGCGCCGCAAAATGCCGCGAAGCTCGAGACCGCGTTCAAGGAAGAAGTGGCCAAGGCCGTGAAGGAAGGCTTCACGCCGGCGGAGGTCGCCGAAGCGAAGAAGGGCCTGCTGGAAAGCCGCAAGCTGGGCCGCGCGCAGGACGCCGGACTCTCGCGGACTCTGGCCGCGGAGCTCTTCACGAATCGCACTCTGGCGTGGGATGCAGCGATGGACAAGAAGATTTCCGTTCTGACGCCGGAGCAGGTCAACGCAGCGGTCAGGAAGTGGATCGATCCGTCAAAGATCACGATCGTCAAGGCGGGCGATTTCGCGAAGCCGGCGGCTGCCGCGCCGAAGTCGTAATGCAGACGTTTCACGCGGAGGCGCGGAGATGTTTTCCGCGTCTTCGCGTGAAACTACGGGTGGTACCGCCGCGTCGGAATCCCCTCGGCTTTGCTGATGCTGAGCTCCGCCATCAGTTTGATCAGCGCCTGACCTTCGCCGTCGGCGTGCGAGAACGTGTCGCAGAGCATGGCGATGTGATCCGGATCTTCTTCGGCGGAGATCGTGAATCCGTTCCTTGGCTGTTCTGGGCGCTTCGTCTCCATGCGCCGCCACGCTCCGTCGACCAGCTCGCAGCGGATGAACAATGTCCCCTTGCCCGTCTGAAACGTCTGCGCCGCGATCGGAGGGATGCCGCGAGCATTCGCCTTCTGCTCGTCGAGCGCGCGGGCCACGATGCTCGTGATCATGTCGCGCAGCGTCATCATCGACGCGTCGCCGCCGCGGACGATCTCCAGTCCGGCGTGATAAACGCTCTTCTCCCGCGTATTGCGCGCGGCCTTGAAGAGCGTGCTGCGCGTGACGCGGCACTCCAGCGAGACCGGAATCCCATCCCACTCGAACACGATTCCGCAGGTCGAGCCCTCGGGCGGAATGTTACTCTGATGCGCCACGCGAAGCCCGCTCAGCGATGCTTCGGTGACGTAAACCTTCGCCGTGCCGATGCGCGCGGCAAGCGGACGTACGAGCGTCACGCGTTGATACTTTCTCTGCTCTTCGGCCGGTCGAACCACTGCATCCAGTGTAAAACAAACCGTTACAGAAGCGACGACGCATCGACGGTTCTCGTCTCAACCGGCTCGACATCGCTGCGCGCGGCAAGCGCGGCGTGATAGCCGGACATCGGCGCCTGCAGAGTTGCCACGCTCCACGCGCCGGTGACCGGCTGCATCCGCGCGGCGCCGAACGGAACCGTGAATCCGCGAAGATCGCCTGCACCAATTCCCTTGCCGCTCGCTTTGACGATCGCTTCCTTCGCCGTCCAGACGGTGAAGAACGCCGCGGCGACGTCCTCCGCGTTTTCCACGAACGCCAGCTCCGCCTCCGAGAAGAACCGTCTGGCGATGCCGAGGGGATCGTGCATCGTGCGGCGGCGCTCGACGTCGATTCCGACCGGCGTTGTGCGCGCGAACGCCAGCGCAACGAGATCGCCGGAATGGCTGGCGTTGAACTCGATCTCTTTGCCGGCGATCTCCGGCTTGCCATGCTCTCCTTCGACGATTGGCAGCTCGTCCGGAGCCGCGCCTGTCATTCGCGAAAGAATCCGGCGCGTGGCGGCGCGAGCGACGATTGAGCGGCGCCGGTCGTCTTCGAATCGATAGCGGTCCGCACGCGCGCGCTCTTCATCTGTCAGCAATTCCGCGAGCGCACGGATGACGTCGCGCGGAACGTTCACGTCGATGAAGCGGACGTCGATCACGACTCCCGCCATCCGATCGCTGCAACGCCGATCGTCACGAGCTGCACGACCAGTACGAGCACGACGCACGCGGTCCATCCGCCGAACCGCCAGAAGTATCCCGGCAGCACGCCGCTCACGCTGCCGCCGGTGTAGTAGCACGCGACGTACAAACCGGCCGCCGAGGCGCGCCCGCCTGGCAAAGAGGCCATCTGGATATAGCTCGTCGACGCCGATTGACAAACGAAAACGCCGGACGAACAGAGCACAAGACCGACCATGATCAGCGGCAGCGAGTGAAGAAGCGTCATCAACACGCCGATCATCGACCCGAGGACTGCGACGACAAGCACCGGCCGCGAACCGAAGTGGCCGATGCCGATTCCGGCAAGTGGCGTGACGATCAGTCCCGCGAGATAGACGACGAAGAGCGAACTGAGTTGCGCCGGCGTCAGCAAATACGGCGGCGCGGCGAGATGAAACGTGATGTACGTGAAGACGGCCACGAGCGAGAAAAGCACATTGAATCCGACCGCGTACGTCGCCAACAGTTTCGGATTTCGCAGATGGCGGAAGACGCCGCCGTCCGCCTGCGCGATTGCGATCACTGCCTTGCGATCGCGCGGCAGCCAGCGAGCGATGGCAAGTCCGAACAGCAGATCGCATGCGCCGATGACGACGAAGCCAGTGCGCCAGCTCGGAGCAATCGGCGGCACGATGTGATGCGTGGCCGCGTAGCCGATGATGACGCGCCCGAGAAATCCGCCCAGCACCGTGGCGCTGACGTAGAGCGACATCGTTCGCGCCACGTTCCCCGGCGGCCACTCCTCGGCGATGTACGCGATGGCCACGCCGAAAATCCCAGGCATCACCAGGCCTTGAAGAAATCGCCAGAAGATCAGCATCGTCAGCGACGTCGCGGTCGATGCCATCAGCGTCGGAATCGCCAGCAGCAAGGTCGACATGACGATGACCCGCTTGCGGCCCACGCGCTCCGCGATCAATCCGCAGAACGGCGCGGAGAGCGCGACACCGATCGTGGCCGCGCTCACCGTCATCCCTACCGCCGCTTTCGACGCCGCAAAAACGTGCGCGAACATCGGCAGCAACGGCTGGGTCGCGTAGAGGTTCAGGAACGCTGCAACACCGGCGAGCATGACTGCGATGGTGCCCGTGGCTGCCGCAGTCGTCACATCGCCGCCAAACACCTCGTCGAGCTGCGCGCTCGCACCCGACGCCACCACCGCATCCGCCGTGTCCTTTACGACAATGCGTCGC
This sequence comes from Thermoanaerobaculia bacterium, assembly GCA_036260495.1. Classification (GTDB taxonomy): domain Bacteria; phylum Acidobacteriota; class Thermoanaerobaculia; order Gp7-AA8; family Gp7-AA8; genus JADGNZ01. Next base: position 3,388 of record DATAMS010000278.1, on the reverse strand, counting down.
CGGAACGCACGCTCCAAGGTTCGGCGAAAGTCGGGCATCGGCGAGGATTACATCACGCAGCGCCTGCAGTACTGATAGCCAGCCACGCGAAGACGCGAAAAAAAATATTGCCGCTAAAGCGAAAGCGTCCCGCCGTTGCCGGCGGGACGCCTTTTTCACATTCCTGCCGGCCGCCGCCCGCCTCCGCCGCCGCCAGCGGGGACGGCGATGTAGGGCACGTTTGCGTCGCGCATCATCTTGTTGAGCGCCTCGAGATCGGTCTTCGCCAGTGTTTGCGCAGCCGTCGAAACTTCGGCGAGCATGCCTTGCAGCACCTTGATCTGGTCGAGCTGCCACGCGGTCGGCGCGGCTGAGTAGTTCTCGATGCCGCCGAGCAACTGCGTGATCCGCTGCGTCACCGCCGGCGCGACGTAGACGACCGGCGGTCCGGCCCATCCGAGGGGTTGCGCGGGCTGGCCGCATTGCGCGGGAGTTCCAACTTTGAGGCAGAGATCGTCGACCTTCTTCGTGAACTCCTCGGCCGCCTTTTGCACGTTTTCCGGCAGCTTCGTTTTCTTGTAATCCTTGAGCGCGGTGTGCAGACCGGTGACCGATCGGCGCGTGGCCGCTCCCCGTTGCGCCATCTGCTGAAGCTGCGTCAGTGCCTGGCGGCGCGCCGCACGATCCGCAGCCGTCATCTCGATCCGCGGATCATCTTCGACGACGACTTTCGTTGTTTGCTCGCTCTTGCCCGCGACAACCTTCACCGTGTACTCGCCCGGCTCGACGCGGCTTCCCTGATTTCCGCCGAAGCCGCCACCCCCACCACCGCCGCCGCCACCAGCTCCAGCCTCACCACCCGGACCTCCGGCCTGTTCCGACTCGGCCTCGGAACCGCCGCCCGCTGCACCTTCCTCGCGCGGCGCTTCGTTCGGATTCCGCATGCGCAGATCCCATGTCACACGATTGACGCCAACGTCGCCGGTGCCGTCGATCTCGCGAACAAGCTTGCCGTCCCTGTCGCTGACGGTGATCTTTACCTTCTCTTTCTCAGCCGGCTTGCTCTTCAGGAAGTAGGTGATGAGCGCGCCGTTCGGCGGATTCGGTCCGAAGAACGCCTTGTGCCCGGTCACGCCGCTGCGATTGGCGAGACGCCATTCCGTCGCTCGTCTCGTATCGAACACGTGCAAATCTTCGGAGGGGATCGCATCGGTCATCTGCTCGATCGCGCCGAGGTCGTCGAGGATCCAGATCGAGCGTCCGTGAGTCGCCAGCACGAGATCGTTCTCGCGCGGATGGATGGCGATGTCGTCGACCGGGACCGTCGGCAAATTGAGTTTGAGGCGCGACCAGTGGCCGCCTTGATCGCTCGAAATGTACAGGCCGCGCTCGGTGCCGAGGAACAGCAACTTCGGATTGCGGAAATGCTCGCGGATCACGTGAACCGTACCCGCGTCGTCGGTGAGTCCGTTGCGAATCGGCTTCCATATCGCGCCGTAATCCGACGTCATGAACACGTAGACCGCGAAGTCGCTGCTGCGATGCCCATCGAGCGTCGCGTAGGCCGTTCCTTCGTTGAATCGCGAGGCGACGATGCGACTGACGTAAATCCCCTTCTTCGGCGACACGTTTTTCCACGTCTTGCCGCCGTCGCGCGTGACCTGGAGATTGCCGTCGTCGGTGCCGGCGTACAGAAGATCGCGGTTCAGCGGCGACTCGCTGATCGTCGTGATCTCCGGCCACGCCTGCACGCCGTCATGGCGCGACATCGTCAGTTTGTCGGGCACGCGTCCCATGATCGGCAGCATGTCGCGGTCCTGATTGTTGGTGAGATCGCCGCCGAGTCGCGTCCAGGAGTCGCCGCGATCGGTCGATTTGAAGAGGTAGTTGCCGCCGTAGTAGAGCGTCTTGTTGTCGAAGCTCGAGATCACCAGCGGCGAGTTCCACTGAAAACGCAGCCGCTCCCCCTCGGCAGCCGGAGGCCGGATCGAGCGCGATTCATGCGTCCTGAGATTGCGCCGCAGTAAGTTGCCATCCTGCGATTCGCCGTAAACCGTCTGTGGATCGGAAGGATCCCACTGCGCGTAAAAGCCGTCGCCGCCGCCGACCGTGAACCAATCGGAGTTGGCGATGCCGTGCGTGTCGAGCGTGGCCGAAGGTCCGCACCAAACGTTGTTGTCCTGCAATCCGCCGCAGATGCGATACGGCCGCTGCATGTCCAGACCGATCTCGTAGAACTGCCCGATGGCGACGTTGTTGAGGTAGTCCCACGTCTTGCCGCGGTCGTGGCTCGCGTAAATGCCGCCGTCGGAGCCTGTGATCATGTGATCGGAGTCGCGCGGATCGATCCACATGGCGTGATAGTCGCCGTGAATCTTCTGCACGAGGTTGCTCTTGAACGTTTTCCCGCCATCCTCGGAGTAGTACATCTGCGCGCCGTGAACCCACAACCGCTGATCGTTGTTGGGATCGATGACGATCTGGCTGTAGTACTGGCCGCGCGGATTTGTCTCCGATGCACGCGTCCACGTCTCGCCCTGATCGTCGCTGCGGAACACGCCGCCGTTGGCATGCTCGATCAACGCATAAACGATGTTGGCGTTGCGCCGATAGAAATTGACGCCGATGCGACCAATCTCTTTGACCGCCTCGGGATCGACTTTGTCCTTGTCCGCCGATGCCGCCGGTTTCTTCGCATCAGGATCCCACGGCAATCCTTTCTCCAGTTTCTTCCAGGTCGCGCCGCCGTCGGTCGATTTGTACATGCCCGATCCCGGTCCGCTGCCGTTGTAGCCAAACACGGTGCGCCGCCGCTGGTACATCGCCGCGATCAGCGTGCCGGGCGAGTCGGGATTCATGGCGATGTCGCTCGCGCCCGTGTCCTCATTCACGAAGAGCACGTTGTTCCACGTCTTCCCGCCGTCAGTAGTCTTGTAAACCCCGCGATCCTTCGACGGCGCCCACAAGTTGCCGCCCGCGGCGACGTAGACCGTGTTCGGATCGGCAGGCGAAATGACGATGCGCCCGATGTGCAGCGTGGCATCGAGCCCCATGTGCTTCCATGTCTTCCCGGCGTCGGTCGATTTGTAAACGCCGTTGCCCCAAGACGAGCTCTGACGATTGTTCGCCTCGCCGCTGCCAACCCAGACGATGGAAGGATCGGACGGCGCAACGGTGACATCGCCGATCGTCGACACGGGCTGATCGTCGAACACGGGCTCCCAGGTCGTTCCGGCGTTGATGGTCTTGAACACGCCGCCGGATGCAGTGCCAACATAGATGATGTCGGGATTGCTCTCGACGACCGCAAAGTCGTCGATGCGCCCACCCATCACCGCGGGCCCGATCTCGCGGAACTTGATGCCTTTGAAGATCTCGTTGTGATCCACCGCCGCAGCCGGCGCAGCCT
>DATAMS010000262.1:0-6037 GCA_036260495.1 Thermoanaerobaculia bacterium | reverse complement strand
CGCACCAACGCGGCCGTGATGTTCCTCGATCTCGATCAATTCAAGCTGGTCAACGATACGCTCGGCCACACGGTCGGCGACGGCCTTCTGCAGGAAGTGGCGAACCGGCTCGTGGCCACGATCCGCGCGGACGACACCGTTGCGCGGATGGGCGGCGACGAGTTCACCGTTCTACTCACTGACATCAAGGAAACCGGCAGCTCGGCCATCGTCGCGCAGAAGTTGCTTGACGCCATCTCGCGGCCGATGGTGATCGAAGGTCACGAGATCTACGCCACCACGAGCATCGGCGTGGCGCTGTTTCCCGACGATGGCAGCGATGCCGAGACGTTGCTGCGCCGCTCGGACAGTGCGATGTACCGCGCCAAGGAAGCGGGTCGAAACAACTTCCAATTCGTTCCGGTCACGACGATCGAGATGACCTCGGAACGCCTGGAGATCGAGCGCAGTCTGCATCACGCGTTCGAGCGCGAGGAGTTCGTGGTCCACTACCAGCCGATGACGAATCTGCTGACGGGCAACATCGTCGGCGCCGAGGCTTTGATTCGGTGGAACCACCCGGAGCGAGGGCTGATGTCGCCCGACGACTTCATCCCGATCGCGGAAGAGTGCGGCCTGATTCTTCCGATCGGCGAATGGGTTTTGCGAACGGCCGTGCGGCAGATGAAGGAATGGCATCCCGAGCATGGTCTGCTGCGTGTCGCCGTCAACCTTTCGGCGCGGCAATTTCAGCAGCGCGACCTCACCGCGATGATCGAGAAGATTCTCACGGAGAGCAACTATCCGCCTGAGCTGCTCGACATCGAGATCACGGAATCGACGGCGATGCATAACGCCGACGTATCGCTCGGCGTGATGAACCGGCTGCGAAGCATGGGCGTCCGGATCTCGATCGACGACTTCGGCACCGGCTACTCGTCGCTCAGCTACCTGAAACGCTTCCCGATCGATACGGTGAAGATCGATCAGAACTTCGTGCGCGATCTCTCCGACGTCTCTAACGACGGCGCGATCATCACCGCCGTGATCTCGATGGCGCGGGCGCTCAACCTGCGCGTGGTCGCAGAGGGTGTTGAGACGGAGGCGCAGCTCGACTTCCTGCGGCGCGAGAACTGCGAAGTGGTGCAGGGCTTTCTGCACAGCCGCCCGGTCTCTGCCGCTGAGTTCGATCGTTCCCTGCGCGCGCGGGCCGTTCGGTAACGTTGAAAAAACCATAACCACAGAGACGCAGAGGTCGCAGAGAAAAACTCTGTGTCCTCTGCGGCTCTGTGGTGAACGGCTTCATTAGCCGCGTTAGAATCCGCGAGCCATGAAAAAGCTCGCGCTTCTCTTTCTCGCCGCTCTCTCGCTGAATGCAGCAACGCCGGTCGACCCGTCGCAGGTCGCGCCCGACATCGACAAACGTCTCGCCAGATTCCAGAAGGTGGAGATGCCCTTCTCGTCCGCGGGCATGAGCGCGCGCGAGAAGCGCGTCGTCGACGAGATGATCGCTGCCTGCCGCGATCTCGAAGACATCTACTGGCGTCAGAACGATCCTGACGACATTGCCGTTTACAACAGCCTCGCGCATGCGACTGATCCGAAACTGCAGGCGGCGCGGCGTTACCTCTGGCTCAACGGCAGCCACTACGACCTTCTCAATCACAACGAGCCGTTCATCGGCAGCACGCCGCTGCCGCCCGGCCGCAGCCTTCTTCCGAAAGGCGTTTCGCGCGATGAGATCGAAGCGTACGTCGCGGCGCATCCGGCGGAAAAGAAAGCGATCTACGACGAGCATTCGGTCGTCGAGGCAACCAGCCGCAGTCCCCTCAAACTGAAAGCGACGCCGTATCACGTCAAGTATCGCCGCTGGCTCGAAGCGGCCGCTGGTCATCTGCGCAATGCGGCTGCGGCGAGCGATGACAAGGCGTTCGCGAACTACCTTCGCATGCGCGCGAAAGCGCTTCTCACCGACGACTACTACGCCAGCGATCTTGCATGGGTGCGCTTGAAGGATCCGAAGTTCGATCTGATTTTCGCTCCCTACGAAACCTATCTCGACGATCTCCTCGGCATCAAGACTTCCTACGGAGCGTCGGTCCTCGTACGCAACGAGTCGGAGTCGAAGAAGCTGGCCGTGTTCCAGAAGTACGTTCCCGATGTTCAGGATGCGCTGCCGCTCGCAGCCGAGGACCGGCCGTCGAAGAAGGGATTGGCGTCGCCGATGGAAGTGATGGACGCGCCGTTCCGCGCCGGCGATCTGCGGCACGGATATCAGGCCGCTGCCGACAATCTTCCGAACGATCCGCGCATCCACGAGAAGGTCGGATCGAAGATGATTTTCTTCAAGAACTTTACCGACGCCCGCGTGAACTACGTGATTCTGCCGCTGGCGAAGTACATCATGCGCGCCGGCCAGGCCGCGCAAGCCTCGGGTGAGGGTTATCTCGCCGCAGTGATGATGCACGAAGTCTCCCACGGGCTGGGACCAGCCTTCGCGCGCAAGGGCGGTCAACATGTTGATATTCGCGAAGCGATCGGACCGACGTACTCGGGACTCGAAGAAGCGAAGGCCGACGTCACCGGCATGTTCGGCCTCAAGTTCCTCGTCGACCGCGGCGCGCTGCCGAAAGAACGGCTCGAGGAGTACTACGCGTCGTACGTCGCGGGCATCTTCCGTACCGTGCGGTTTGGAACCGCCGAGGCTCATGGACGGGCGGAGATGATGGAATTCAACTACCTCGCGGAGAAGGGTGCGATAACACGCGAATCGTCCGGACGCTACAGCATCGACTACGCGAAGATGCCTGACGCGCTGGCGTCGCTGGCGAAGGAGCTGCTCGAGATTGAAGCGACCGGTGACCGCGCCCGCGCCGAGAACTGGTTCAATCGTTACGACAAGATGCCGGCCGAGCTCCGCGCCGCACTCGACGCGGCGACGAACGTTCCGGTCGACATCGATCCGCTCGTGCCATTTCACGAAGGTGTGCAGTAGAAAGGCTGAGTTTGACAATGCCGCTCCGCGCCTCCACTCTGGTGGCATACCAACGATGAATGTGGAGCAGCGAAAACGCGTGTTGGTTGTCGATGACGATCCACGCGTCAGAGAATTGCTCGTCTGGGTCCTCGAGCGCCAGTCACTGGCCGTCGATCAGGCCTCGGACGGCCGCGAAGCGCTCGCTCTCGTCGGTGAGAACCAGTACGCCGTGATCGTTCTCGATCTCTTCATGCCCGTGCTGGACGGTTTTGGGGTTCTCGATGCATTGGCCGGACGAGACGGGTCTTCACAACCTGTGGTGCTGGTCTTGACGGCGGCAGAGCGAAGCGACATTCCTCATCTCGATTCACGGCGCGTGCACGGCATCGTGAAGAAACCCTTCGATCCCGAGGAGCTGGCCTCGATCATTGTGGCCTGCGCGGAGATTCGCAACCGCAGCGCCTTCGGGACGATGGCGATCGCCACAGTTCTGGCAGGAGGCCCGCTCCTTGCGCTCCTCGATCGTCTTGCCGGTTAGCTACAGCAGCCGTTGCCGCAGCAGGTCAGCGAGAAGGAAGATCATCGGTCCGCCGGTGTAGAGGATCGGTCCGAGACCATTTCCGCCGTCGGGGTAGACGCACTTCTTCACCGCGGCGAGCAGAGTCTCGACTTCGAACGGCTTGACGATGATGTCGCAGACGCCGTAAGACCTGGCGCGATCGAGCTCGTCGCGGGTCAGCGTTGCCGTGACGACGAGAACGCTGGCCAGCATTCCGGGCTGATGCTCCTTCAGAAAATCGAGCGCCGCGAAGCCGTCGGTTTGAGGCATGCGGAGATCGATGAGGATTGCCGCATACTGCCGGCTGCGCAAGCGGTCGATTGCATGCTGGCCATCGATTGCGATGTCTACGTTGAACTCACGATGGAGCAACGCAGTGAGAAGCGTACAGGTCGGCTCGTCATCGTCCGCAACCAGGACGTAGGGTCTATCGTCTCTTGACATGTTTCCTGGAGCTCTCCGGCCGGCGATCTTGAGATTGGGTTGCGGCATTCTACACGGTCGATACAAGCGAGGCAGGTTTGGGAAAACGAGGTAGTCGCGGACGCGGAACAGAGGATTGGGAAGAACCGGCCGGCGAACGGCGCGGAGGAAAACGACGCAAGCCGGCCGCCGCGGATGATCCTTCCGACAGCGGAGCGTGGGGCGAAGCAGGTGATGCCGATCCGCGCGCGGCGGCGATGGTCATCTCGGTCGGCAGCGGACGTTGCCGGCTTTTTCACAACGGGCGCGAATTTGAATGCGTCGTTCCGCCCGAGTTAGCCGCGCGGCAGAAGAGCGCGCTGGCGGTCGGCGATCGTGTCGTGACCGAGGCGCTGGCCGATGGCACTTGCCGGCTGAGCGCCGTGCTGGCCCGCCGGACGAGACTGTCGCGTCCTGATCCGCTCAATCCGCGTCTACAACGTTTGATCGCGGCGAACATCGACATCGTCATTCACGTCGTGTCGGTCAAAGCGCCGCCATTGCGGCCGCGGCTCATCGACCGTTTTCTCATCGCCATCCAGCGCGGCGGCGCGGAAGCGGCGATCTGCGTGAACAAGATCGATCTGCTGGAGCCGGACGAACGAGCACGCGAGCTGGCGTCGCTCGATCCGTATCGCGCGCTTGGCGTGCCAGTCGTGGCGTGCTCGATCAAGAATGGCGAAGGGATCGCCGAACTCCGCGCGCTCGTCGAGGGAAGAACGTGTGCATTGGTCGGGCACAGCGGTGTCGGCAAGTCGTCGATTCTCAACGCTCTTGATGAGCGTCTCGACATCGCCACCGGCGAGCTGCACAAGCGCGGAACGGGCCGCCACACGACGACGGCCTCGACTCTCCACGACCTCGGCGGCAACACCTTCCTCATCGACACTCCCGGTATCCGCGAGTTCGGCCTCTGGAAGCTCACGCTGGAAACGCTGCGCGATTACTTCCCGGAGTTCTCCGAGCCCGGCGAGTACTGCCGCTTCAATGATTGCTCCCATCTGCACGAGCCCGGATGCGCCGTGAAAGAGCGCGCCGAATCGGGAGAATTGAGTAAGGCGCGATACGACGCGTACGTGCGGCTGGCGGAAGATTTGTCGGCGCCAAAAGGTTGACGCGCGGCATGCACCGAACGCTCATTCTCGCCACGATTGCCGCCGCTGTCGTAGCATGCGCAACAACGCCCAAGGCGACACCAGGTCCCGCGCCTGCATCCACTGCGGCTGCTCCTGTCGCTACACCGCCCGCCGTGGTTCCTGCTGCCGCGCTGGCCGACCATGAGGGCGATTCACCGGAGACCGCGGTCACCGTTCCCGCGAACGCGCCGAACGAAGGGATCGACTTCCAGAACAACTGGATCTACGACCGCTACGGACGTTTCCGCCGGGCCGGAGGCGGCATCGCACACGCGGGCGAGGGCGCGGCGGCGCGGCGGTACGAAGTAGTCAAGATCGAGCTGGCCGACCACAGCGAGCGCACGGTCTTCTTCGACATCACCGAAAACGAGAAGACGTGGACGAATACGCCCGCGCCGCCGCATTGAGATGGGGCAGAGATCAGAGACAAGCGATCAGAGATAAACATCCTGATCGGTGATCTCTTGTCCCTGATCTCTGAAAACAAAAGGCCCCGCTCGCGCGGGGCCTTTGTCGTTGCGATGAGGAGAGGAATTAGCGGGTCTTGATGCAGCCGCTGTTGGCGTTCGACCACTCGTACTGGTAGCCGAATCCGCCGGTGCCGATGAACGGCGCCGGGGACCATGCGCACTTGTCGTCGGCTTCGTAGCCGGTCCGGTCGAACCAGGCATTGCCGAGGGCGTCGGTAACGGCCTCACGGGTTTCGTGGCAGACGAAGTGTTCCTGGTCGAGTGACGTGTTGCCGAAAGCCTGGCAACCCGAGCAACCGGCCCACGGCTCGATCGAGTACTTCACGTGCTTGCCAGCGCCGTCGGTGTAGTTGTAGTGATACGCGCAGTACGCCAGGTTCGGTCCGCCGCAGGAAGTCGAGGAACCGTCGGACGAGTACGAACCGGACGGGATGAAGACTTCGTAGATGGCGCT
>DATAMS010000244.1:0-4982 GCA_036260495.1 Thermoanaerobaculia bacterium | reverse complement strand
CCCTCGACTGGTGGGCCGGCAACGACGACATCGAACACGCGCGAACGCGCTACCTCCGCATCGTGCGCACATTCGCATCGGGCGATGACGATTATCTCTACGGCGTTGCACAACAGGTCCCGATCGACGTCTTCGAGAATGCCGCGAAGATCGCCGTCACTCCCGCTGACCACCAGACGTTCCGCTACATCCTCGGCGTTCGTCTTTTCAACTCCGGCGATCAGGATCGCGCCGGCGAGGAGCTCGAAGCGGCCATCCGCGAAGGCAACGTCAGCAAGCATTACGACAACGCCTTGATCATGTACGGTCGCTGGCTGGAACGGCAGGGACGCGTCGTGATCAACGATGACGGAGGTGCGCAACGGCTGCCCGACTTTACGAAGGCACTCCTGATCTATCGCCGCATCCTCTCCGAGTTCGCGGACGGCGAGAGCCGGTTCCGCGACGAGGCGAAGAACGCCATCGACCGCATCACGAATCCGACGATCTCGGTCCAGGTCTCCAACGTATTTCTGCCCGACTCCGAGGTGGAGTTCGCGCTGTCGTGGTGCAACGTCAAGTCGATCGATCTCACGCTCTTCTCCATCGACCTCACCAACGACGTCAACCTCGGCACCTCGCCGAGCTGGCTGGCATCGATCACCCCGCCGCCCGGCGCCCGCATTCGCAACTGGAAAAAGGAGACAGACGACAAAGGCGATCATGTACCGGGCTTCGATCGCATCCGCATCGATCCCAAACTGCCGGCCGGCGCGTATTTGCTGCAGGCAAGCAGCGGCAACGAATCCGAGCGCGCGCTGGTCCTCATTACCGACGCCACGATCGTCATGCGAACGGACACGTCGAAGGCGGTTGTGTTCGCGTGCAACGCGTTGACCGGCGCGCCGATCGCGAATGCGCACCTACGACTCTGGGAGCGTCACGAAGAGAACGGACACGATGTGGCGAAATCGTTCGACGCCACGACCAGCTCTGATGGTCTTGCCGAGGTGAGCCTCGGCTCGACGCAGTACATGAACGTCTTCGCAGCCATTGCGCAGGGCAACAGCCGCCAAGCGTTCGCGACTGCTTCGAAAGGTGGCCGGTACGGCGAGCAGGGCCAGTGGCGCATCTACGTCTACAGCGATCGTCCCGCCTATCGTCCCGAGGAAACTGTTCAGTGGAAATTCACCGCGCGGCGGTTCGAGGGAGAGACGCCAACCAATCCTGCCGGCGCCACGCTTCATTACACGATCAACGATCCGCGCGGAACGAAAGTCGCTGACGGCTCAGCGAAGTTGAACGCGTTCGGCAGCGCCTGGGGCTCGCTCCCACTCACCGCCACGATGCCCCTCGGCGTCTACGACATCACGTTCCGCGACGGACAGAATGACATTGGCAGCGCGCAGCTTTTTCGACTCGAGGAGTACAAGCTTCCCGAGTTCAAGGTCGAGGTTCATACCCCCGAGGAGAATGGCAGGAAGAAACTCTTCCGGCTTGGCGACACGATCGAAGCCAGCATCGACGCCAGCTACTACTACGGCGGCCCCGTTGCGAACGCGAAGGTCGAAGCAGTCGTCTACTCGCGTCCGTACACGCGTTGGTGGTGGCGTCCGCGCGACTACGCCTGGTTGTACGCGAACGGCACGGAGCCAAGCAATTACTACGGCAACGGCCAGATCATCAAGCGCGAAACCCTGACCACCGACGCGAACGGACACGCGGTCATTCATCTTGCGACACAGCGCGACGGCAATGAAGTGCAGTATCGGATCGAAGCGCGCGTCACCGACGCCTCGCGCCGCGAGATCACCGGCGAAGGCAGCGTGCGCGTCACGCGCCAGCGCTATCTTGTGCACGCCGATCCGGAGCACTACGTCAACCACCCGAATCAGAAAGTGACCATCGCGTTCAAAGCGATCGACGCCAATGACAATCCCGTCCACGCCAATGGCACGGTCACGATCACGCGCGACTGGTGGGACGAATCGTGGATCGATCCGCAGGGCCACGAAGTCAGCGGCGCGGAGCTCGAACGCGTGCGCGGCACGATGCACATCTTCCCGCCGAAGCCGCACGATCCCTGCGGCTGGCAACTGAAGTCGCGCGGATACAAGCATGAGGATGTGCTGACGATCAAGAGCGAGACCGATGCGAATGGCGAGGCCAAGGTCACGTTCACACCGAGCCGCGACGGCTACTACCGCGTGAGCTGGTCCAGTCCCGACCGCGATCCGTCGAAGCCGAACGCGCCGCTGGCGCAGCGCGATGTCGTCACCACCGAGACGACGGTCTGGGTCGTCTCGCACGATGTTCGCGACATCGGCTATCGCCACGACGGCGTCGAGATCATCGTCGATGATGCCGCCTTCCGCGCCGGCCAGACTGCGCCGGTGATGATCGTGACACCCACGAGCAATCGCTGGGTGCTCTTCAGCGTCGATGCCGAATCGATCCTCGACTATCAGCTCGTCCACGTCGACGGGACCGTGAAGCTGATCGAGCTCCCGATCGAAGAGAAGCACGTACCGAACGCGTATCTCAACGCCGCCACCGTCGCCGATCTGGCGCTCTCCGTCGATCAGAAGGAGATCGTCGTTCCGCCGCTGCGGAATGTGGTTGATGTTTCGGTGAAGCCCGACCGCGAGCAATACCAGCCTCGCGAAGAGGGAACGCTCACCGTCACGACGAAGGATGCGGACGGCAAGCCGTTGTCTGCTGAAGTCGGACTCGGATTCGTCGACGATTCCGTCTACGCGATCCAAAGCGACTTCGCCGGCGATCCGCGTCAGTTTTTCTTCGGGACCAAACGCAGCGCGAATGTTCAGACCACCGCCAGCGTGCAGCAGGGTCGTTACGCGAAATTCATTCTTGACGATGGGAAAGTCGTCGACGAGCGGATGGTGCAACAGCTCGATGAGGAACGCGCGAAGAACGAGCGTGACGACAAGGATCGGAGTGTCGCCGATGGTGTGGTCGGCGGAGTGCTTGGCGGGGCGATGCAGGAGGCGATCACGGTGACGGCCGCAGCGCCCATGGTCATGAAGTCATCGATGGCCATGCCGGTGATGGCGCCACCGGCGCCGCCGCCGCCTCCCAGGCCCGTCATCGCTCAAGGCGCGGCCGAGCCCGCGGTTCAGGTCCGCAACGACTTCCGCTCCACCATCCTCTGGCAGCCCGACGTGAAGACCGATGCGAATGGCGTCGCCACGATCAAGATCACCTATCCCGATTCGCTGACTACGTGGCGCGCCACCGCGCGCGCGGCCACGGCAACGAACCAGTTCGGTATGGCTACGAGCACGTCGCGCACGAAGAAGCCGCTCATCGTCCGGCTCGAAGGTCCGCGCTTCTTCGTCGTTGGCGACCGCGTCACCATCTCCGCCGTCATCGACAACAACACCGACGCACCGATGCGCCTGGTTCCGGAGCTCTACCACGGCGGACTCACACAGATCGAGCCGCCGCCGTCGCCAATGCGCTCGCGCCAAGACGATCCGCCCGTTGACGTTCCCGCGAACGGCGAGACGCGCGTCGATTGGGTGATGAAGGTTGAAGCGCCCGGCACCGCAAGCCTGCAGGTCAGCGCGCGCGGCGACAAGTTCTCCGACGCGATGGAGAAGACCTTCCCGATCTACGACCACGGCATCGACAAGCTGATCGCGAAGTCCGGCCGCATGCGCGGCGACGACGCCGTGATCAAGCTCGACCTCCCCGCCGAGCGCCGCGCCGGCTCGACAAACTTCACGATCCAAGTCACGCCGAGCCTGGCCGTGACGATGCTCGACGCGCTGCCGTACCTCATCGATTATCCCTACGGTTGCACCGAGCAGACGATGAGCCGCTTCCTGCCCGCGGCGATCGTCGCGCGCACGCTGCGCGGCATCGGCGCCGATCCCGCCGACATCGCCGGCCGGATGTTCGGCGGCATTGAAGCGAGCACCGCCACCGACACACACCCGAAAGGCAAACACGACCTCGGCGAGCTCGATCGCATCACCGCCGCCGGCATGAAACGCCTCTACGACTTCCAGCACGACGACGGCGGCTGGGGTTGGTGGAAGGAAGGGAACAGCGATCCGTACATGACCGCCTACGTGATCTGGGGCTTCGCAGTCGCCCGCGACGGCGGCCTCGCCGTTCACACGTCGGACATCGATCGCGCCGCCAACTGGCTCGATACGAAACTCGTGAACTACGAAACGAATCGCGAAGAGCAAGCCTGGCTCCTCCACGCCCTCGGCGCATGGCGCCGATCGCGGAGAGCGATCAGTGGTCCGAATGGTGTGGGCGCGTCCACCCGCGTCATCGCGCCGGCCAACAAACTCGAGTCGAAGGCGCTCGACAACGTCTGGGAGCATCGCGAGAAACTCACAGCCTACGCCCGCGCCCTCTTCGCGCTTGCCAGTCACGATTTCGGCAACGCCGAACGCGCCAACGTCCTCATAAGAAATCTCGAGAACGGCGTCCGCATCGATCGCGCCCCCGACTCCTCGGTGCTCATTCACGGCGAGAACGGCCGAACATCCGGAAGCAATGAAACGATGGCCACCGCGCACTGGGGCGAGGACGGCATGTGGTGGCGCTGGTCCGACGGTCCCGTCGAATCGACGTCATTCGCGTTGATGGCGCTCGTCGAGATCGATCCCCAGAACAAACTCATCGAGCCGGTCACGAACTGGCTGATCAAGAACCGCCGCGGCGCGCAGTGGAACAACACAAGAGACACTGCCATCACCATCCTCGCCCTCGACGATTACCTCCACGCCAGCGGCGAGCTCGCCTCAGATGCCACATACGAAATCTCCGCCAACGGCACCGCGATCGCCACGCAAACGGTTAAGCCCTCCGAAATCCTGCGCGCGCCCAGCCGCTGGACGATTCCTGCTCCGTCGATCAAAGACGGCATCAACGAAATTCACATCCATAGGACCAACGGCACCGGCTCCCTCTACTTCGCCGCCGAGGCCAGATTCTTCTCGCTGGAGGAACCGATCAAAGCC
>DATAMS010000237.1:0-12487 GCA_036260495.1 Thermoanaerobaculia bacterium | reverse complement strand
GTTGCCGGGTTACCGGGCTGTCAGATTGTTCCGAAGAGTGAGCTCATGAACGACCGAATAATCCAGCAGCCACTTCACGAAGAGAGCAAATCAGAAAACAAGAACCGGGCAACTTAGTAACCCGGCAACCCGGCAACCGAGCAACCCATCAACCCAACCACCAACACCATGTTTTTCCGTCGCAAGAAACCGATCCTTCGTCCGCCGTTGGCGCGGCGCGTCCGTGATCTCGAAGTTCTTTCGGCGCGATTAATCCGGGCTGGATTCGCGGGCGACTATCACTCCGCGTTTCACGGACGCGGGATCGAGTTTTCGCAGGTGCGCGAGTATCAGCCGGGCGATGACGTGCGCACGATCGATTGGAACGTGACCGCACGCAGCGGGGCGCCGCATGTGAAGGAGTTCATCGAGGAGCGCGATCTGACGGTGCTCGTGGCCATCGACATCTCCGGCTCGATGGCCTTCGGTTCGGTCGATTGGCGGAAGTGCGACATCGCGGCGGAACTGGCGGCGGTATTCGCGTTTTCTGCCGCGGAGAGCTCGGACCGGATCGGTTTGCTCCTCTTTTCGAACAACGTGCGCCGCTACATTCCGCCGCGCCGCGGCCGGATGCATGCGCAAGTCATCGTCCGTTCCGCGGTCGATGCGGCCACGCGCGGATGCGAAGGCGTCGCTGACCTGGAAGCGGCGGCGCGTTATCTCGAGCAGGTCAGCGCGCGGCGTGCGGTGGTGATCGTCATCAGCGACTTCCTCGATCAGAATTTCGAGCGGACGATGCGCCGCCTCAATCGCCGGCACGATGTCGTCGCCATCTCAGTCGGCGATCCGCGCGAGGATCGATTCCCGGATGGCGGACTGGCGCGCGTGATCGATGCGGAGCGCCGCGTGCAGCGTCTGGTCGATCTTCGCAATGCCGGCGTCAGCGGGCGTGCCGAGGCGCGATGGAAGTTGAATGAGCGACGTTTCCGCGCGGCCGGGATCGATCATCTGTCGGTGTCGACAGCGATTGGATACGACCGCGAGTTGCTGCGATTTTTTCGCGAGCGTGGGATGCGGCGGCGATGAAGTTGCAGGATCGGAATGTTCAATGTTTCGTGTTGAACGTTAAGTGTTGAATGGACGGGGGGAGACTTTCATTCAACGTTCAACGTTCAACAGTGAACACTCAACATTCCGAGTCGTTCCTCGTTCGTAATCCATAATTCGCCATCGATCAATGCTTCCCATCCTGCTCCTCACCGCGATCACAACCTTCCAGCCGGCCAAGCCGACGGTCGGTGATCCCATCACGATCGATTTCGCTGCGCCCACGACGGTCGATCCTTCGCCGGATTACGAAGTCGTTTCGCGCAACGGGCGGCAGGTCGTGATTCGAACGTTCGTACCACACACGATTGCAGTGAACGGAAAAACGGCGGACGGGCCAGTCAGCGTGATGATTCCCATTCATTCGGTGCTGAAACCCGATGACAAGCTGGAGCCGGCGCCGCTGAAGCCGCCGAAGGACGAGCCCTGGCCGCGGATGCCGTTCGTTGCCATTGGCATCGCGGCGCTCAGCGCGATTGCGGCGTGGACGGCGGTGGTGCTGCTGGCGAGACGGCGTGTGCCGAAGCCGGGGGTGGTCATCGTGCCGGCAGAGTTGTTTCGTTCGCGCGTGCTTGCTCTCCGGCGTGCTTCAATCGGGTTGCGCTGGGCTCAACTCGCGGACGCGGTTCGCGCCTATCTCGCGTCGGTTCGCGCTGACTTTGGTGCGGAGTTGACGACGAAGGAGCTTCTGGCGCGGGTTGAGCGTGACCAACTTCGTGAAGTCGCCGGCGAGCCGCCGGCGGAACAGCCGCCGGGCCGACGGCGCTACGACGATGCTCGCGACGCTGTCGCCCGCATTCTTCATCAAGGGGATCTCGAAAAGTTTTCGCCGTGGGGTCCGGCTCCCGCGGACTTTGATGCTGCGGTGAATCGGGCGTTGGAGATTCCGTTCTGGTTGGAGCCTTCGCCGGAGCCTGCGCCCGGGTCCGTGGCGAGCGAGCAGGAGGCGGCGGCGTGATTCGCTTTGCCAATCCGCTCTGGCTTTTGCTGATCCTGTTGGTCATCGCGCGCATCGCGCTCGTCATTCGCGACCGGCGCAAAGGCTTCGGCGCATTCACGATCTCTTCGCTCTCATTGATCACTCCGAAACAGAGTCTGCGGGCGCAGCTTGCGGGCGTGCCGTTTCTGCTGGAGTCGGTCGCGGCGCTGGCGATGATCGTTGCGCTTTCGCGGCCGCAGCGCGTGACGAAGATGGCATCCAACGACCGCTACGGCATTGACATCGTGATCGCCCTCGACGCCTCGGGGAGCATGGCCGCGGAGGATTTCAAACCGCGTAATCGGTTTGCGGTGGCCAAGGAGCTGATCGGCAACTTCATCGACCGGCGGCAGGACGATCGCATCGGGATCGTGACGTTCGGCGTTCGTGCCGCGACGCGTGTGCCGATCACCTACGACCGCGACATCGCCGGCGCGATTCTCGAGCGTGCCGAGGTCGGCGAGAACGGCGACGGCACGGCGATCGGCCACGCCATCGCAACGTGTGTGAACCGTTTGCGCACTTCGAAAACGCGTAGCCGCATCATCATTCTCGTCACCGACGGCGTGAACAACGCCGGCTCGATCGATCCGCTCACGGCAGCGCAACTGGCGGCGCGATCCGGCATCAAGATCTACACGATCGGCGTCGGCAGCCGCGGCCCGGTGCCGATTCCGATGAAGCGCCAGGATCCGTTCACGGGCGAGATCGTGACGACGTATCAACTCGTCCGCGCCGACATCGACGAAGAGACGCTGGCCGCGATCGCAAAAGCGACGAACGGCGAGTATTTCCGCGCGACGGACGCGCGGACGATGAGCGCGGTGCTCGACCGCATCGACCATCTCGAGAAAACACGGCTCAGCGCACCGAAGAGCGAGCGGATCGAAGAGCTTTACGCCGCGCCGCTTGCCGCCGGAATCGCCGCGCTTGCGCTCGCGCTGCTGGCGGGCGAAACGGTATGGCAGAAGGTGACGGCGTGAAGGCGGAGATCAGTTTGCGAGGTCGCGCGGTTGGCGGCGGGGACGCCGCCAGGCCAGCCGGCGGGACGCCAGCGTTCCGCCGCGCCCCGATCTCGTTTTTCGCGGAGGGAACGCTGGCGTCCTCGCCGGCTGGCTCGGCGGCGTCTCGCCGCCGGGATGCAGCGAGCCTCCTCGGGAGCGACCTCACATGATCCCGTTCACGTTCCGCGCGCCCCAACTTCTCTGGCTCGCGCTGGCCGTTCCGCTTGCGCTCACGTTTTTTCTCGCGAGCGAGCGCACGCGAACGCGGGTGGCGCGGCGCTTTGTTTCGGAGCGGTTGCGCGGGATTGCCAATCCGTTGCGGTCGATCCGGCCGTGGCTTGTCGCGCTGGCCCTGCTGGGTTGCGTGGCCGCGCTGGCGGGGCCGGAAATGGGATTTCGGATCGTGCCGATCGAGGCGCGCGAGACGAATCGCGTGATCGTGATCGATGTCTCGCTCAGCATGCTGGCTCAGGACGTCGGCACGTCGCGGCTCGATGCGGCGAAGGCGATCGCCAAGCGAATCATCGATGCGCAGTCGGGGCGCGTCGGTCTGGTCATTTTCGAGTCGGCTGCCGAGGTGGGGTCGCCGCTGACGAGTGATGGCGAGGCGGTGGAAGCGTTGCTCGATTCGATTCAGGCGGGCGAAGTCTCGAATCCCGGGTCCGACATTTCGGTGGCGTTGGGCGCGGCGTTGCGTCTCGTCGCGGGCGATCCGGCGCAGAGCGGCGACATCGTCGTCATCAGCGACGGCGAGGATCAGGGGACGAAACTCGACGAGATGATCGCGAGACTTGCGCAGCGCGGCATTCCGGTCTCGACGATCCTCGTCGGTACGAGCGGCGGCAGCACGATTCCGCGTCCGGAAGGCGGCGGCGATTTGCGCGACGACAGCGGCCAGACCGTGACGACGTATGCGCGTCCTGAGGTGCTGCAGAAGATTGCTAGCGCGACGGGGGGGAAGTTTTATTCGAATCCGTTCGGGGAGCATGCGTTGGATTCGCTGGCAGCGGCGGGCGGCGTGAAGCGTCAGAAGGATGTGCGCATCCCGATCGAGCGCTATCAGTGGCCGCTGGCGTTTGCATGGTTCGCCTTCTTCTTCGGCTCGCTGGCGAATCGAGGTGCCGAATGAAAATCGGCGTGGCAATTCTCCTCATTGCGGGGCTTCCATTCATCGATCGCTTCATTCGCGAGACGAATTCGCACGCCGCCAACGCGCGCGGCGTGAAGCAATTCGCGGCGAAAAAGTTTGCCGAGTCGGAGAAGGCGTTTGCCACCGCCAGCGCCATCGCCTCCTCCCCATCCCGCTCCTTCAACCTCGGCACCTCCGAGATCGCCGCGGGAAACCGCGAGGCTGGCGCGGCGACGATCGCGAAGGCGTTGGCCGATCCGTCGCTTCGTCCCGATGCGCTTTTTAATCGAGGCAACAGCGCGCTGGCCGCGAACGCGTTCGACTACGCCATCCGCGATTACGCCGAAACGCTACGCCTCCGGCCCTCAGACACCGCGGCGAAACGCAACCTCGAGATCGCCCTCCGCAAGAAGCAGGCGATGCAGCAACAACAGCAAAACGAGAACGGCGGCAAACAACCCAATGGCGGCCAGCAGCCGCAGCCGAAACCGGTACCGCAACCGGGCGACCAAAAGAAGAAGAGCGATTCATACGAAGATGCGCTGCTCCGCTCCGTGCAACAGCAGGAACAGGAAGAGCTGACGCGGATGCACAAGCCGAGCAGGGAGAATTTGCACGTTGGGTGGTGATGGATTGGCGGTCGAGAT
This sequence comes from Thermoanaerobaculia bacterium, assembly GCA_036260495.1. Taxonomy (GTDB): domain Bacteria; phylum Acidobacteriota; class Thermoanaerobaculia; order Gp7-AA8; family Gp7-AA8; genus JADGNZ01. The sequence continues at coordinate 7,642 of DATAMS010000237.1, read as the reverse complement.
CAGTCAGGGAGAAGTGTTGAATGTTGGATGTTGAATGTTCAGTGTTGAATGAAAACGGCACTCCGAGCCGCGCTCTTCATTCAACATGCAACATTCAACACTTAACAATCAACATTCTGCTTTTCCTCTTCGCTCTCCCTCTCTTCGCAAACGACCTTCAAGTCGACAAGCACACTCTCTCAGTCGATGACACGGTCACGATCACGGTCTCGCTCACCGATGCGTTCGCGTCGCTCGATAATCTTCAACTCCCGTTGCAGAACCTCGTCATCGACGGATCGCCGTCAGTCTCGTCGGAGTTTTCGTGGATCAATGGCCAGTCCACGCGGCGCAAAGTCTTCACGTACTCCGCGCATCCCAGAGGAGCTGGGGCGGCGCTGGTGGGGCCGGTGGTTTTGCGCACGAGTGACGGGCAGATCGAGACGCTGGCGCCGGTATCGATTCAGGTGCTTCCCGACCTGACTGCGGGAAGCAACGATCCCGCGCGCATTCTTCATGAATTGATGGCAACGGGGCGCGATCCGATTTTCGTGGTGGCCGAGACGGACAAGACGAGCGCGTTTGTGGGTGAACAGATCATCGTGACCTGGACGATCTACAACGCGGCGAACGTGCAGCAACATGGGCTGGGCGATTTTCCGAAGTTCAGCGACTTCTGGACCGAGGAGCTCGACGTGCGCGGCGAGACATTGCAGAACGTCGTTGTCGGCGGCGTGCCGATGCAGAAGCTCGTCATCCGGCGCGTGGCGCTCTTCCCGTTGCGCAGCGGCACGCTGACCGTCGAGCCGATGTCGATCGACGGACAGGTCATGCGGCGCTCGGAGATGGGAAATCCGTTCGGGCTGTTCGAAGGAACGCTCGTCGACATCCATCGCCGCTCCGCCGCGCTGACGATCGAGGCGCGGCCGGTTCCGCCCGGGCCACCGGTCGCGGTGGTTGGCGACGTCTCGCTGCAGTGTCAGGCGCCGGAGCAGAAAAGCGGGGGCCCGGTGTCGATCGACGTGGTGATGAGCGGCCGTGCGAATCTTCGTGCCGCGGCGCCACCGGCGTTTGCGCGCGCGCTCGACGGCAGCATGCAGATCGGCGAGAAGGGCGTGACGGTGGAGCGGCGCGAGGGGACGATGACGCGCCGCTGGAAGTTTCTGATTTTCCCGTCGAGCAGCGGCGTGTTCGTCGTTCCTCCGCTGGTGAGCACGATCCTGACGCCGTCCGGTGCGCGGCGTGAGCTGCGCTGCGAAGAACGGAGCGTGCTCGTCGAAGCGGCGAGCGCAGCCGCGGGTCCGTCAGCCGCGCCGGCGCCTCCGAGCGATACCCGTCTCGAAGCGGCGCGCCGTTCGCTGCCGGCCGCGGGTGTGCTTGCGGCAATCGCGATTGTCCTCGCCATTGCCGGGCCGCGCATTCAACGTGGGATGCGCATTCGCCGCGAGACGAAATCGCTGATGCGCGAAACACCTGGCGAGACGCGCATCGCTGTCGATACCTGGCTTGTCGCAGGTGACGCCGATCCGTCAATTCTCGTTCGTGAGCAATCGGATCGAGGGGATGCCTATCGTTCGCTGCGCTCTCTGCTGGAAGCGGCGGAGCGTGATCGACTCACCGTCGAGGCTGGCGAGATCCGGGCGCGGGTGAGGGATGTCGTTGTGGCGAGATCCGTCGGTCCGAGGTCTAATGTCTGAGTCATGAAACCACGCACGGTCTCAGCCATGGAAGTGCGCCTTGTGCGAAAAGGTTGGATACGAGTCGCCGTAGCGATCGAGGCGCGTGAGCCCTTGCGGAACGAAACAGTTCGGGCAACGACGGCAGCTCTTCGAAACCGTCAGCCAGTCGAAGACGATTGCATCGATCGTGAAGGTGCACGTCATGCGGACCACAATCACGATTGACGACGAGATTCTGAAGCAGCTGAAGGCCCGCGCTGCGAGCGAAGGAACGACTGTCAGCCGGGTGATCGAGAACCTCGTTCGCGGCGCGGCTCAGCCAACTGCGATTGCGGCGGAATCGCGGTTCCAACTGGTCACATTCGGGAAAGGCGGTCGTTTCACGAGTTTGGACGCCGATCGGATCGCAGCGTCGCAGGAGCACAAGGATCTTGTTCGCTACGTCCGCCGGAAGTGAGCTGCGTCCTGATCCCTGATCTCTCGTCTCTGATCTCTGCGGTTGACCTGCCTGAGTCCGCATCGGGCAGAAAACCCGTCCCGCCCACGTTCGTATGTAACAATTTCAAACGTCCAAACAACCCTAGGAGGATTCATGTCGAAGAAACTGTTGCTTTCCCTTTGCGCCGTAGCGCTGCTTGCGATCTCGGCGTTCGGTCAGACGGCTGATGAATTGCTGGAGAAGAACCTCAAAGCGATGGGCGGGAAGGACAAGCTCATGGCGTTGAAGTCGGTGAAGATGACCGGCAAGATGAAGATGGGGCCGATAGACGCTCCCTTCACGCTCACCAAGGCGCGTCCGTCTCAGATGCGCGTCGATTTCACGATTCAGGGGATGACCGGCAGCCAGGCGTACGACGGTACGACCGGCTGGATGGTGATGCCGTTCCAGGGCAACAAAGATCCGCAGAAGATGGCCGAAGAGCAGTTGAAGGATATCCGCACCGAGGCCGATTTTGACGGTCCCACCTTCGACTACAAAGCCAAGGGAAACAAGGTCGAGTACGCCGGCAAAGAGGATGTGCAGGGCACGCCGGCGTACAAGCTGAAAGTCACGACCAAGGACGGCAAAGTATCGAACGTCTATCTCGACGCCGAGACGTACCTGGCCATCCGCACCGAATCAACGGTGAACATGATGGGGCAGGACATCGAAACGGAAACGACGATCGGCGACTACAAAGAAGTGGGCGGTCTCTACTTCCCGTACTCGATGGAGAGCCATCAGAAAGGGAAGGAAGGAATGGGCGGACGGGCCATTTTGATCGATAAGATCGAGCTCGATCCGAAAGTTGACGCGGCGATGTTCACGATGCCGGCTGTGGCAGCGAAGCCGGTTGAGAAGAGCGAGCCGAAGAAGCAGTAACGATCGGGAGTCGCTGCTCGGGAGTCGGGGTCGTAGCGATCCGGGGGGTCGCTAATCGGGGGTCGTAGCAGACGGAATCGTTAGCTACCATCTCCGACACCCGACACCCGAAACGCGACACGCGCAAACATGCCTCGCCCCACTATCACAACCGAACGTCTCGTTCTGCGCCCGTTCGTGCTTGCGGACGCGCCGGCGGTGCAGCGTCTGGCCGGCGACCGCGAGATCGCCGCGAACACGCTTCTCATCCCGCATCCGTATCCCGAGGGGGCGGCGGAGGAGTGGATACAGGGGCATGATGAGCAGTCGCCCAATCACATCTTCGCGATCACGCTTCGCAGCGGAGGCGAGCCGATGGGAGCGATCGGGCTGCACGTCGAGCCGAAGCATGAACGCGCCGAGATCGGGTACTGGCTGGGCGTTCCGTACTGGGGACATGGCTACACGACGGAAGCGGCGCGGGCGGTGGCCGGCTATGCGTTTGCCAGCGGCGGTATCAATCGCGTCTTCGCGTGTCACTTCACCCGCAACCCCGCTTCCGGGCGCGTGCTGCTGAAGATCGGAATGCAGCACGAAGGAACGATGCGGCAGCACATCGTGAAATGGGGCGAGCACGTCGACGTCGATTACTACGGAATCGTTCGCGAAGATTGGGAAAAGAAGCGCGAAGGTTGAATGCTCCGCGCCCTCCGCGCCCTCCGCGTGAAACCGTTACCTGTTGGGTTTGTTACCTGGAACGGTTGATCTCTTCGAATTCCTCATCGGACAGTTCAATCGACGCCGCCCCGATGTTCTCCTCGAGATGCTTGACGCGTCCCGTTCCCGGAATCGGCAGCATGACCTTCGCGCGTTTCAGCAGCCACGCCAGCGCGATTTGCGCGGGCGTTGCGTGGTGCTGCGCGGCGATGGCGCTCAGCCCTCCGCTTTTTCCGGCCAGCTTGCCAACCTGCAGCGGGAACCAGGGGATGAAGCCGATGTTCTCGCGCTCGCAATAATCGAGTACCGGATCCCACTCGCGATCGGCGAGGTTGTAGCGGTTCTGCACGGAGACGACGTCGAACACTTTTCTTGCGCGCTCGATCTCCCCGACCGTCACCTCCGAAAGTCCGGCGTGTTTGATTTTTCCTTCCTGCTGAAACGCGCGGATGGCGCCGAACTGATCCTCCTCTGCGACATCAGGATCGATGCGGTGCAACTGCCAGACGTCGATCCGCTCGAGCCGCAGCCGGCGGAGACTCCCTTCCAGCTCTTCGCGCAAGCGCTCGGGCCGCCCGTTGACTGGCCACTGATTGGGACCGGTCCGCTCCAGTCCACCCTTCGTCGCGATCACGAGCCCTTTCGGGTACGGATACAGCGCCTCGGCGATCAACTCCTCACTGACATGCGGGCCATACGATTCCGCGGTGTCGATGAGATTGACGCCCAACTCGACGGCGCGCCGGAGGACGGCGATTGCTTCAGCATGATCTTTCGGAGGTCCCCAAACGCCGTTGCCGGTGATGCGCATCGCACCGAATCCGAGACGATGGACGGGGAGATCGCCGCCGAGGAGGAAGGTGCCGCTTTGCGTGGCGCTGAGAGTTGCGGTGGGCATGGTTGCTCCTTTGCGGGGGTCGTGGGTCGGGAGTCGGGGGTCGGAGTAATCAAAGATCAGGGACTCAGAGACCAGGGACTCAGAGATCAGGGACTCAGAGATCAGAGACTGATTGCTGTCTCTTGTCTCTGATCGCTGATCTCTGTTCCCTCCGACTCCCGACCCCCGACGCGCGACTCCCGATTCACAATTTCGCTCGTTCATACTGCGGCGGCCATTTCACGTCGACGCCGAGGACGCGCGCGGCGCGGAGCGGCCAGTAGGGATCGCGGAGCAGTTCCCGAGCCAGCATCACTGCGTCGGCGGAGTCGCTGGCGATGATCTCATCGGCTTGATGCGCCTCGGTGATCAAGCCGACTGCGGCAGTGGCGATGCCTGCGTCTTCGCGGATCGTGCGCGCGAATGGAACTTGGTAGCCGGGTCCAAGAACGATCTTCGCGCCGGGCACGGCGCCGCCGCTGGAGCAATCGATGAGGTCGGCGCCGAGCTCGCGGAGGCGCCGGGCGAAGACGATCGATTGCGCCAAGTCCCAACCGCCTTCAACCCAATCCGAAGCGGAAATGCGAACGAAGAGCGGGCGGTCATCGGGCCACGCCTGACGCACTCGCGCGGCGACGCGCAGCGGAAAGCGCATCCGGTTTTCGAGCGAGCCTCCGTATTCGTCTGCGCGCACATTGGAGAGCGGGGAGAGAAACTCGTGAAGCAAATAGCCGTGCGCCATGTGCAACTCGACGACGTGAAATCCGGCTTGCACAGCGAACTTGGTGGCATTCTCAAATTGATCGACGATCGTGTCGATCTCTCCGGTCGTCAGCGCGTGCGGAATCGGATCGCTCTCGCGAAATGGAATCGCGCTCGGCGCTACGGTCTGCCACGATGCCGGACCTTCGCGAATCACAGCGCCGCCGCGCCACGGAACATCGGTCGATGCTTTCCTGCCCGCGTGCGCGAGCTGGATACCGGCGACCGCGCCATTGTCTTCAATGAATGTCACGATGCGCTTGAACGCCTCGGCATGTTGCTCCGACCAGAAGCCGCTGTCCCACGCCGTGATCCGGCCGGTGGGCGAGACGCCGCTCGCTTCGACCATGACCAGACCCGCACCGCCGGCGGCTCGTGTGCCGAGGTGAACGAAATGCCAGTCGTTGGGCAGGCCGGCGTCGCTCGAGTACTGACACATCGGCGACACGAACACGCGGTTGCGGAACGTGACGGAACGGATCGTGTATGGATCGAAAAGATGAGGCATCGCTTCGTGGAAATCCTCGGAAGGATAGCAGTGCAGCCGTGTCCGGCAAGGGACGTTTATCCGGTCGAACACGTATATCCTTCGGTTACCATGACAACGCCTGCAGCTTGTCCGCGGGCGGCCTGTCACAAAGGAGATTTCATGACTCTCGTTTCCCGTTTTTCCGCCTGCCTGCTTGTGGCGCTGGTAACGATTTCCGCCGGCGCGCAGGCTGCGCGACGCCGCGCTGTATCGCCTGCGAACGGACCGATGACCCAGGTTGTCATTACCGCGAAGGACGTTTCGAACGGGGTTCCGATCGCCGCGGCCAAGGTGACTTACTCAGGTCAGACACGGACTACGGACAGTAACGGCCAGACCAGCCTCGAACTACCGGTCGGAAAGCCGGCGATCATCTCGATTTCCCATGCCGCCTTCGAGCCGTTCCAGCAGTCGATCACGGCGCAGACCGGCGGGAGCTATGAGTTGAAGCTCACGGAGAAGCCGTCCGTAACGATCAAGACGAAGACGAATGAGACGCACGTTGTCGATATCGGCACGGCCCAGTTTGCGTACGCCGAGGTTTTCCTCAATGCGGTGCGGACGGACTATGCGAATTTTTGCAAGGACGACGGATCGGAGTTCACTCCCGACAAGACTGCCTTCACGCGCATCCTCGGTCCGGCCGTGCCGGTCACAGCTCCTCAGTGCTGCCAGGGTGGGAGTGTGATGTCGGCCAATGTGGAGATGAAGACCGGCGAAAAATTCAAGGTCTATTTCAAAGACAGTTGTTCTGGTAACGAAGTCGATTTCTCCGGCCGCGAAAAAGCGACCGGGCTATTTCAGTACTTCCGCTTCACAGACATCGCCGAGATCGATTTTCCTTAGAGAGCCTGCCGCTTCTGGCTGAGGTCGTTCGCGATAGACTGCGCGAAATGGTGAGTATCGATCCGCGCTTCGTTCGCGTCTCGGCGTCCGATGAGATCGAGCGCGTTTACACCAAACAACGTAAGAATCGCGATTCGGTAGCAGCGACCTCGGCGCCGCAGCGGATCGCGAAACTGCGCCGTCTGCACGATGCGATCTTTGCGCACCGCGAAGAGATCTACGCCGCGCTGTGGGACGACTACGAGAAGCCTCCATCGGAGGTGGATTTGTCGGAGATCTATCCGGCTGTGTCCGAGGCGCGGCACGCCATGCGGCATCTGCGGCGCTGGATGCGTCCGCGTCGCGTCAGCACGCCGCTCGCCCTTCTCGGATCGCGCTCGCGCATCATCTACGAACCGAAAGGCGTCGTGCTGATCATCTCGCCGTGGAACTTTCCGGTGAACCTGACGTTCGGCCCGCTTGTTTCGGCGATCGCGGCCGGAAACTGCGCGGTCATCAAGCCGTCCGAAATGACGCCGCACACGAGCGCGTGCATGAAGAAGATTGTGCGCAGCATCTTCGACGAGAGCGAAGTTGCCGTGATCGAAGGCGACTCGGTCGTTGCCGGCGAGCTGCTGAAGAAAAAGTGGGATCACATTTTCTTCACCGGCAGCCCCGCGGTCGGCAGAGTGGTGATGCGCGCCGCGGCCGAGCATCTCACGCCAGTGACGCTGGAGCTGGGCGGCAAGTCGCCCGTCATCGTCGACCGCACGGCCAACCTCGACGAAGCGGCCAAGAAGATCGCCTGGGGCAAGTTCATCAACTCCGGCCAGATCTGCATCGCGCCCGACTACCTGCTGGTCGACGAAGCCATTCGCGAGGCGTTTATCGAGAAGCTTCGTGCCGCGATCGCGCCGGAGACGGGCTTGATC
>DATAMS010000215.1:0-4166 GCA_036260495.1 Thermoanaerobaculia bacterium | reverse complement strand
GCCAGGAGCCTTAGAACCGTAGCCCACGGCTTCAGCCGTGGGTTCGCGAATGACGTCGCCACCTCGTGAGCGCGCTTCAGCGCGCGACAGGCATCCGCTCACACCGCCCGTGTAATCGGCACGATCTCTCTCTTCGATAAGCGATTGAACCGCGCAAGCAGCAGAACCGCCACTACCGTCAATCCCACGCACAGTCCCCACCACAATCCGACGATTCCCATGTTGCGGTGGAAGCCGAGGTAGAGGGCGATGGGGAGGCCGATGAGCCAGTGGCTGACGAGGTTTGCGACGAGCGGGTAGGTGGTGTCGCCGGCGCCGCGGAGGATGCCCGCGCCGATGGCTTGCAATCCGTCGGAGAGCTGGAAGACGGCGGCGATCAGCAGGATCGGAACCGACGCAGCGATGACGTTCGGCTCATCGGTGAGCAAATGCGCGACGGCACGCGGCGCAAGAGCGAAGACCAACGCACCCATGGACATCCAGCAGATCCCGCCGAGGAGCGCGGCGAATCCGGCTGTGCGCGTGCGCGGCTGATCGCGCGCGCCGACGGCGAGACCGACGCGCACCGAGCCTGCCGAGGCCACGCCGACGGCGACGGTGAACGTCAGCGATGCGAATGCGAGCACGAGTTGATGCGCGGCCAGATCGACCGCGCCCATGTGGCCGGCCAGCAAACCGACGAATGCGAAAACGCCGAGCTCCGCTGCCATCTGCAGGCCGACCGGCAAGCCGATGCGAATGGCCTGGCGCACCTCCGGCCATTTGAAATGGTGAATGTAACCAGCGTCGTGCGGCGGCAGCTCGATCTTCCTGACCGCCCAAACGAGGATGCCGAGGGCGATGATCGAGCCGAGGTCGGTTGAAAGCGCGGCGCCGGCGACGCCCATGCGCGGAAATGGTCCCCAGCCGAATACGAGGATGAAGTCGGCCACGAGGTTGAAGACATTGCCAACGAGCATCGCCGTTACCATCGGGCGCGTGACGTGTTGCGCTTGCAGGTACGCGCGCATGACCAGAAACAAGAGCATCGGTGCCAGACCGGCGGTCCGGACGAGCAGGAATTGCGCGGCCATCGGTGACACGTCGCGCTCGACGCCGAAGAGCGGGAAGAGAGCCGGCGCCGCAAGCAGCGGGATCGTCAGAACGACTGTGACGCCGAGGGCCAGCCAGACGCCCTGCCAAAGGACGTGCCGCGCACGCACCGGATTCTCGCCGCCGAGCGCGTGCGAGATCATCGGATCGATACCGAAGACGAGTCCCATGCCGATGATGGAGATCGTGAAGAAGATGACGTTGCCGAGCCCTGCCGCGCCGAGCTCGCGCGCGCCGAGGCGCCCGACGACCGCGAGATCGACGAGGCTCATGATCTGCGTACCCGCCTGCGCCGCGGCAAGCGGACCGGCAAGTTTCAGGAGCTGACGCAGCTCGGTTCGGAAGGCAGACATGAGAAGGATGAAGAGTGAAGGGTGAAGAGTGAAAAAGGAAGCGGGAAGTAAGCTTTGCTTCACTCTTCACTCTTCTCACTTCACTCTTCATCCCAATCGTGCTAAAACCGCCCGCCTTCAGGAGACTCACCCCCATGCGTTATCTCGTTACCGGCGGTGCCGGATTCATCGGATCGAATTTCGTCCGTTACCTTTTTCAAAAGTACGGTGACGCGGCGCAGGTCGTGAACCTCGACAAGCTCACGTACGCGGGCATCCGCGAGAACCTTGCGGAATACGAGGGGAAGCCGAACTACAAGTTCATTCATGGTGACATTGCCAACGCTGCGGATGTGGCCGAGGCGTACAACGGGGTGGATGGAAGCGGCGTGGATGTCGTGGTGAACTTTGCCGCGGAGACGCACGTCGACCGCTCGCTCATGGAAGCGGGAACCTTCATCGAGACGGATGTTCACGGCGTGCTGGTGCTGCTCGAAGAAGCGCGCAAGCAACCGGGTCTGAACCGATTCATTCAGATCTCAACCGACGAGGTTTACGGATCGATCGATAGCGGCTCGTTCACGGAGACGTCTCCGTTGAATCCGCGCAATCCGTATTCGGCTTCGAAGGCCGGCGGCGACCGGATGGCGTACGCCTATTCGCAGACCTACGGCTTGCCCGTCATCGTCACGCGCGCTTCGAACAACTTCGGACCGTGGCAGTATCCGGAAAAGCTGATTCCGCTCTTCGTCACGAACGCGATCGATGATCTGCCGCTGCCGCTCTACGGCGACGGCAAGAACGTGCGCGACTGGTTATACGTCGAGGACCACTGTGCGGCGATCGACTTCCTGATCGAGCATGGTGTCAATGGCGAGACGTACAACATCGGTGGCGGTAACGAGCGCGAGAACCGCGAGATCACGCAGACGATTTTGTCGCTGACGAACAAGCCGGACTCGCTCATCAAGCGCGTCGCCGACCGCCAGGGCCACGACCGCCGATATTCGATCGACATGAGCAAGGTGGAGTCGATGGGCTTCCGCTGCCAGACCGATTTCGACGAAGCACTTCGACGCACGATCCAGTGGTACGTCGAGAACGAGCCCTGGTGGCGCGCCATCAAAGAGCGCAGCGCGGAGTTCAAGGCCTACTACGAGAGGCAGTACGCGGCGCGTTAGTCCTACGTAATTGCTTTCGCGATCACGAACGCTGCGGCGGCAGCCAGTCCGCCCACGATCGTCGTCTGCAGCGCGCTCTTCCAACGGCCTGCGCCGGTGTAGCGGCCTTTTACGTAGCCGAAGACGAAGAGGGCGATGATCGTGACGACGATCGAGACGAGGAGCGCGTCGTGGGCGGCGTGCAGGAACATGTAGGGTGCGAGCGGGATCAGTCCGCCGGCGAGGTAGGACATGGCGATCACGGTGGCGCTGTTGCGGGCGCGTTTTGGCTCCGGCTTTTCGAGGCCGAGCTCGAAGCGCATCATGAAATCGACCCATTCGCGTGGCCGCTCGCTCATGGCCTGAACCACCGGGCGGATGTGCTCGTCGGGGATGCCGTAGTGGCGGAAGATGTCGGCCACTTCGCGCATCTCTTCGCGCGGAATGTCGATGATCTCCTGCTCTTCTTTTCGTTTTTCCGCGGCGTAGTGTTCGGCGTCGGACTTCGCGGCGAGGTAGCCGCCCAGTCCCATGGCGATCGAGCCGGCCGCGATCTCGGCGAGACCGGCGGTGACCACGATGCCGCTGCCGGCGACGGCGCCGCTCAATCCTGCCGCGAGCGCGAAGGGAACGGTGAGGCCGTCGGACATGCCGATGACGACGTCACGGACGGTGTCGCTGGCGGTGAAATGGCGCTCGGTGTGAAGCGTTCGCGGCATGCGTGCGCGCATTATGCGCGAGGAGGGATGAATCAGAGGTCAGAGACAGGAGATCAGAAATCAGAAATCAGATGTCTCTGATCTCTGATTTCTGTCCCTTGTCTCTGCTTTACGCGGCATCCACGTGCGCGCAGCGGCGGACGTCGGCAATCAACTGCTGCATGTTGAACGGCTTGGTGTGGACCATGAAAACTTCTTCCTGCAGATCCAGATCGAGGGTCTGGCGCGGGACGGCGGTCGCCAGAATCGTGCAGTTCAACAGATCCGGCTGATGCTGGCGCATGTGGTCGAGCACGGCGTATCCGTCAACGCGCGGCATCATGAGGTCGAGAAGGACGACGTTGTAACCATCGCGGTCGAGGTTCTCGATCGCTTCCGTTCCGTCGCGGGCTGTGTCGACGCTGATTCCCTGGTGACGGACGATCGTCGACAACATCGACCGGATCGGGTCGTCGTCATCGATGATCAGTGCTCGTGGCTGTTCCATGTCTCCTGTGCTCCTGTCACAGGCACAGCAAGATCCCCGCCGCAGTCCGCTCACGAGAGCGAGCTGATGATTGCGGCGGGAACAGCCACGAGAAGCGCGAAGATCGCCAGGGGAATCAGCAACGCGAAGATGACCGAACCGAAGGCCACCAGAAAAGCGAATTTCACGAGCAGCGCGATGGCGATGAAGGGAAGCGCCAGGAGCTTGAGCGGCAACATCATCAGGCGGAAGGGGAGCAACACGACTTTCGCCACGACGCCGATCAACGCCACGCCAACAAATGCGATTACCCCGAACATCGCCAGACCGAACAATGTCATCAGCGCGAACATGGGAATTGCCTCCGTCACGATGATACGAGAGGAAGCGCGGTGGG
>DATAMS010000188.1:0-3078 GCA_036260495.1 Thermoanaerobaculia bacterium | reverse complement strand
GTATGGCTTCACGAAGGCCTCACGAAGCTCTCCCACCCATGTCGGAACGTCTTCCTCGCGGGGAAAACCGTACTTCTTCGCCAATTTCACCGCGAGCGGCAGATCGTCGCGCATTGGCAGGTTCTTCATGAACCACCCGGCGAACTCCAACCCGAGGTTACCGACACTGAACCGCAGCTTGGCCGGGCTGATCTGGCTGCCTTTGATGGTGATCTCGCGCTCTATGGCAGCGATGGTTGCCTCACGTTCTTCGGGCGTCATTCCTTCCAGATCGGCTGATGCCCGGATGGGGGTAGCTTTTTTCGCGCGCATGGTGCTCGGTCTGATCTTCTTCATAGCGGAGCGGTTGAAATCGTTCGCGTCCTTTCCGCTCCGCAGGTCGCTCGGTCGCGCGACATCCCTAGCTAGCATCGACGCGGTCTGTAAGCCTCATCGCGGACGACATGCAGAAACTGGATGGTGCGGTGATCGTGATCGAGACGAAACCTCGCGCTACTTCCGGACGCGGAGTGAGTATTCGGCGGGGTAATGTTCTGAAGCCACAACACGTCACCTTTTGGACTAACGCCTCCACCGCGTCCCGATCCCGCCAGCTCATGCCAGCCCGAGGCGCCGCATGGCTTCGTCGTGGGGGATTCCTTTTCCGTCCTCGATCTCGCGGAGTGCTTCGGCGACGGCCGCGCGTTCCTCCTCGGTCTCCGGCTCATCGTCAAACGGGATGTCGCGTAACGCCAGCGGCAGGGGATCGGAACTGGAGCTCAGCGCTTCGAGAACTCGTAGCGCGGTGGGAACGTCTTCGCTCGGGAGCGATTCGACGAGGTCGTGCAGCTTGGTGCGCGCTTCAGCAGTTGTCATGATCGTGTCACTGCCGGTGCCTGACTTCTTTTCCGTTGGTGCCCAAGGCCGGACTCGAACCGGCACGGATTTCTCCACACGCCCCTCAAACGTGCGCGTCTACCAATTCCGCCACTTGGGCTGAAAAGAACGGCTTACTTCTTTGCTGGAGTTGCGGGCGCCGAGGGAGCGCTGCCACTCATTACGGAAGAGCGCGGGCGAGCTTGAAGGATCGCCAGCGACAACGAGGTCAGAACGAAGAGAACAAAAAAACCGGTGGTCAGCTTGTGCAGAAGCGTGGTCGCGCCGCGCGCGCCGAACGCCGTCTGGGAGCCGCCGCCACCGAATGCGCCTGCCAGATCCGCTCCCTTCCCCTGCTGCAGAAGGACGACGAGGATCAGGAAGAGACTGATGATGACGTGTAGTACGACAAGAAATACGGTCATGGATTCTCCGAAGCGATGGCCCTAACGGCGCAAGGGGGCGAATTCTTCCCGGAAAGGGAGCAGGTGTCAAGGCTGCTCCAACCTTTCAAATCATCACGTCGTCCTGCGAGCTCGAACGCAGATTCATGGCCGCTGCCAGGGCAAGGAACTTCTTCGAATCGAGGCTGGCGCCGCCGACGAGGAAGCCGTCGATGCCGCCGTTCGCGACGAGGTCGCCGGCGTTGTCCGGGGTCACGCTGCCGCCGTACAGGACGGGCGCGTGTTGCGCCAGATCCGCGGGCCAGTAGCGCACCAGCGCATCGCGGACAGCGCGGGCCATCTCCGCAACCATCGCGCTCGTGGCGTTGCGTCCGGTGCCGATCGCCCAGACCGGCTCGTACGCGACGATCACTTCTTTCGCATTGGCGAGCTGCGGCATCGCAAGCGCCGCGATCTGACCGGAGCAGATGGTCATCGCATTGCCGCGCTCGCGCTCGTCGAGATTCTCGCCAATGCAGACGACCGGCGTCAGACCGTTCTCGATCGCCAAGGCGGTCTTCTTCGCCACGATCCCATCGCTCTCGCCGTAGACGTTGCGCCGCTCCGAGTGGCCGAGGATCACGAACCGCGCACCGCTGTCGCGAACCATGCGCGCCGAGACTTCGCCGGTGAACGCGCCTGACGCCTGATCCGCACAGTTCTGCGCGGAAACGCCGACGTTCTTCGACGCGCCGGCGGCAACCTCGCGAAGATACGGAAACGGAGGCGCGACGACGATCCCTTCCGCAGTCACGACGCCGAGAAAGGCGCCGATCCCCTCGGGAGGCAGATTCATTTTCCAATTGGCGATGAGGTAGCGGTTCGGCATGGTCGGGAGTCTATGGATTCTGGTTCCTGGCTGGATTCGAACACCGAATGTCGAATGTTAAGTGTTGGATGTTGAGTATGTTGAGTGTTGAATGAACTCCGGGGATGACTCATTCAACATTCACCATCCAACATTGAACATCCCAACATTCCGACAAGTTGCTCAGATCACTTCGGTGTGTGCACAGCTCACAATGACACAACTCTGACGTGAGGCAATCGTCATGATGACGGCGACGTCGCGTACCGGTTCTTCCCTTCGCGCTTCGCTTCGTACAACTGCTCGTCTGCGCGGCGGATCACGTCGCCGGCGGCTTTGTCGGTCGGGCGATAGCTGGCGATGCCGATCGAGATCGAGCACTGGATCATGCTCTCGTCGTCGGTCGGGATCGTCAGCTCGCGCACGCGATTGAGGATGCGGTTGGCGACCGAGCAGGCGCCCTCAAGGTCCGTGTGCGGAAGGATGATCGCGAACTCGTCGCCGCCGAAGCGGGCGAAAAGGTCGGGCGGACGCAGCGTCTCGCGCACGGCGCCGCAAAGCTCCGAGAGCACGACGTCGCCGATCGTGTGGCCGAATCCGTCGTTGATCTCTTTGAAGTCGTCGACGTCGAACATCAGCAGCGCCAGCGGCAGCGAGTAGACGCGAGCGCGCTCGATCTCCTGCGGCAGTTGCCGGCGGAAATAGCGTTTGTTGGCGATGCCGGTGAGGTCGTCGGTGTCGGCAAGGCCCTGGATCTGTTCGCGCGCGCTGAGCTGGCCGATGAGAAGCGAGACCTGCGCGGCGAAGATCTCGACGATCTGCTGCTCCTCTTCGTCGAACGGCTCGCTCCGATAGACCAGCAGGATGCCGCTGCTGTGAGTGTCGACGGTGAGGACCGCGTGGGTCGAGTGCTTCAGACTGTCGCCGCCGCCGGCGCGAGGCAGATCGCTTCGCTCGGCTTTCACGATGACG
>DATAMS010000181.1:0-5358 GCA_036260495.1 Thermoanaerobaculia bacterium | reverse complement strand
CACCGTTCGGTACGATCTCGATCCTTTCCCTCGCCACCCCAAACCACCTCACCGCCTCCTCGGCCACGGCATGCGAGACGGCAGCAATGCGCGTGGCCATCTGCAGGCTGCGTCCGATGAAGGCATTGAATGAGAGCACGGTCTTCGCGCGATGCCTCATCGGCATCGTGAGCGAGCTGAAGTCGTGCAGCGTCGCCACCGACGGGATGCGTAGCGCCAGCGGCAGCGTTCCGTGCGGCCCCCACAACACGCCGCTGGTCGCGATGCGAGGCAGCACGAGTTGCTGCCACAGGACGCCGAGGGGCATGGGATCGACGCGAAAGCGGCAGTGATCGAGTCCCGATTGATCGGTGATCTCTGCATGCGATGCGATGAGCGGGGCGTCGATGCCAAGCCGCCGCGCGATCTCCGCGGTGTGAACGCCGATGCCGGTGCGGTTGCCGACGAGGGGGCGGCCGTCGATCGTGACCTGGAGGTTCAATCAATCAAGTGTAGCTTCCCGAGGCTCACCACAGAGACACAGAGGTCACAGAGATGAAGGGAAACCTCTGTGTCCTCTGTGTCCTCTGTGTCTCTGTGGTGGAGTGGTTCAGACACTTGCAGCCTTCCGCAACACAGCCAATGTCTGCGATGCCGCCACATCCCATCGAAACTGCGCCGCGCGTAACGGCCCAGCGGCCGCGAGTTGCTCGCGCAACGCGGCATCCGTCAGCACGCGAGTGATCTGCGCTTCGAGCGCTTTGGCGTCGTGCGGCTCGAAGTAGAGCGCGGCATCGCCGCCGATCTCGGGGAGCGACGATGAGCGCGCGGCGATCGACGGCACGCCGTACGCCATCGCTTCCAGCAGTGGAAATCCGAAGCCTTCGTAGATCGACGGGAAGACGAACAACTCGGCGCCTCGATAAACCGCGGCGAGCTGTCCGGCGGGGAGGTAGTCGAGGTGATGCACGCCGTCCGCGCGCAGGCGCTCGCGGGTTGTCTCCGCCTTCCATCCAACGCGCCCGACGACGACCAGCGCGCCGTCGTACGCGCCGCGCGCGCGGAGCCGCGCGTAGGCATCGAGCAGCACGTCGAGATTTTTTCGTGGTTCGATCGTGCTGACAAAGAGAATGTAGCGAGAGGGGAGATCGGGAATCGGGAGTCGGGAGTCGGAGGCTGGAACCGTCAGGCCGGAGTGAATCGTGATCGCTCGCGATTCATCGATGCTGTAGAAGTGCAGCAGATCCTGTCGTGTCGATTCCGAAACGCAGATCGTCGCATCGGCGTGGGCGAGCTCGCGCGTCATCTGGTAATCGAGATTGGCGAGCGTCTCTTTCTGCAGCAGCTCGGGGAAGCGCTTGAACGTGAGGTCGTGGATCGTGACGACGCGGCGGCGGGCGACGGCGCCGAGGAGGCGGGGGAGGAAGTAGTTGGCGGCGAACATCACGTCGGCGTCGATCAGCTTCATCCACAGCACGTACGCCGCTGCCGTCAGCGCGCGCCAGCGGCCGGAGATGATTCCTTTGCCGCGCAGATCGAACCAGCAGAGGTGTGCGGACGGCGGCAGATCGGCGTGCAGCGCCGGACCGTAATCGGTCACGCGCGCGTCGCCGAACAGATAAAGCTCGACGTCATCGCGCTTCCCGATCTCGTGTAGCAAATGGTAGAGATACCAGCCGATTCCGGTGAGCGGCTCATAAAACGGGCGGATGTCGACGCCGATTCGGAGCTTTCGCTCGCGGCGCGTTGCGGACCGAAACGTGTTCGCGACGCGGTCGCGCAGCGCCTGGCTCAGGGCGTGAACGATGGTGCTGGCGATGGACTGGTTCGGCATCGGACGCGGATCGTAGCTTATGCGCTGCGCGCGTTGCCGGTTGTCGCTTGGTTGCGGCTGCGCCGCGTTTGAGACAATGTGATCACTGCATGAGAAAGCTGCTCGTCATTGGCGGGATCATTCTCGCGCTCGTTGCGGGCGTGATCATCTATTTACTTGCGACGACGCCGAAGACCTCGGCGGGCGTTCGCTTTCCGCTGAGCGCGGCGCAGCGTTCTCTGCTCGCGTCCGTGCCGGAATCGGCGGAGTCGTTCGCGCTGATTCCGACGGCGGCCGCGCTCGACGGAAAGCTGCGCGCGAATCCGGTCACGGCGCAGACCATCGAAGGTTGGGAGCGCTCGCATTCGATTCCGTCCCCGTGGATGGTCGGCGGCGCGGATCTGCTGGCGTGGCGCGACGCCACTGGGACGCGCTATCTGATCCGGCTCGATCCGATCCGATCCGCGGTCGTTCGCACCTACCTGATGCTCGGCGGCGACCTCGGCGACACGCTGCTCCTCAACGCGCCGCCCGCGCAACCGATCAGCGCCGCGGCGCTCGATCAGGTCCTCAAGCTCGCGGAGAAACTTCCGCCGGGCGATGCGTTCGTCGTCCAGCGCAGCGGCTCGCGTGGCGCGTTCCCGCCGATCGCGCGGCCGGCAGTGACATCGTTATCAGTTACATCTGACGAGATTCTGCTGACATCACGCGCGGCGCGTGATCCCGAGGAGCAGGCTCCGATGCAGTCGTCGCAGCCTGCGCAATTCGTGCGCGGCGCGTTGCTCTCGGCTACCTTCGCCACGATGCCGCGCATCGTCGAAGACCTCAACCGCGTCTTCGGCACGCGCGTCTCGTCGCTGCTGGAGAACGGCGGATCGCTGACGATTTACGACGTCGACACCCACAAGTTCCTCCCGCGGCCGCTCGGCGTGATCACGGTTCCCGACGATCCGGTGCGCCGCGCGGCCTTCGACGATTTCGTCGCCAAAGTGAAGCAAGGCGAGTCCCTCGGCATCCACACCCAGACCGCCGAACAGAACGGGAAGCTGCTCCTGTCGTTCGACGATTCCATCGACCAATATAAGAATGATGCGATCGAGCCCGGACGCTGGCCGGCGGGGAAGTGGGCGGTGCGCGCCGATTCGAAGCGGCTGGTGCCGATCCTGAGCAAGCTGGACGACAGCATCGGGCTGCGGATTGCCGCCGGACGCGTTTACCGCTCGGCGCGCGATCTGAAGCGCTGGATCGACGCGCTGCAGGCGGCCACGAGCATCGAAGCGGCCGCCTCGGACGATGGGAATGTAGAGGAGCTAAAGGTCAGAATCGGTGCGAAATAGAAGCCGGGAGGACGCAGTTACAGCGTCGAACGTCCATGCCCGACAAAGACTTCATCGTCTTCGACGATATCGATAAATACGGTTCCGAAACTTACGAGCGAACCTACCAGTTCGCCGTGAGCGAGCTGGATCGCATCGACCTGGCTGCCATCGGCCCCGTAGCGCTTGTGGCCACGGCCAGCAAGGGCGATCTCGCGGCCGAATACCTTGCGGACGGCTCGACGACATTTACGGGCGATCTGACCTGTTCCCGCTGCCTCGAGCCGTTCCCATTTGCGAATTCGTCTGAGTTTCACTTAAGATTCCGGCCCCGGCCTGCCGTACTTGCAGAGAACGAGGTCGAGATCACACCGGACGAGCTCGACATCGAGTTCTACACGGAGCGGTTGATTCCACTGCGGGATCTTGCCGCCGAGCAGGTCCAGCTTGCCATCCCCATGAAGCCGCTGTGTACGGAGAGCTGTCTCGGTCTCTGTCCGCAGTGCGGGGCGAATCGGAATCAGGAAAGCTGCTCGTGTCAGTCAGCGGCGGGCGACGAGCGATGGGGCGCGCTGGCCGGGATACGGGCGGAGTTGGCGAAGAAGAATGAGCAGTGAGGCAGTAGATTCGTGGATGAGTAGTAGCAGTAGATTAGTGGATGAGTAGATTAGTGGATGAGTAGATCAGGAGCGCGCCCGGCGGTTCTCCTAATCCACTAATCGACTACTCCACTACCATCCCACGCAACCGGATCCACCACAGACAAGGAGCACACCATGCCGAATCCCAAACGGAGACACTCGAAAGCTCGCACGCGCACGCGCCGCGCGCACGACTTCCTGGAAGCGAAGTCGCTTTCGACGTGCCCGCAGTGTCACGAAGCGAAGATGCCGCACCGCGTTTGTCCGAAATGCGGTTTCTACAAAGGCCGCGAAGTCATCGCCGTCAAAGACTCGTTCTAAACTCCACCTGCGATGAGTGACGTCTGTATCGCCCTCGACGCCATGGGCGGCGATCATGCGCCGGCCGAGGTGGTGAAGGGCGCGGTCCTGGCGGCAGCCGAATACGCGGTCGAGATCATTCTCGTCGGCCAGGAAGACGTCGTGCGGCGCGAGCTCGCTGCTGCGGGCGGTATGCCGCGCAACATCAACGTTTTCGACGCCCGCGAGATCGTCACGATGGAGGACACCGCTCTCGCGCCGTTGCGCAGGAAGCGGAACTCGTCCGTGCGTGTGTGCGCGAATCTGGTGGCCGAGGGGAAGGCGAACGCGTTCGTCTCCGCGGGCAACACTGGCGCCACCTGGACCTCGGCGCGCGCCGTCATGGGCATGATCGAAGGAGTGAGCCGTCCTGCGCTCGCCACGGTTCTGCCGAGTTTGAAGGGTCACACCCTCCTGCTCGACGTCGGTGCGAACGTCGACGCCAAACCGAATCACCTTCGCGAGTTTGCGGTCATGGGCCACTTCTACGCGCAGATGCTTTTCGATATCGATGCGCCCCGCGTCGGCTTGTTGTCGATCGGCGAAGAGGAAGGCAAAGGCAACGAGCTGACGAAGGAGACCTATCGCGTCCTGAAAGAAACGGGACTCAACTTCATCGGCAATGCGGAAGGGCGCGACGTCTACAACGGCAACGCGGACGTCGTCGTCTGCGACGGCTTCATCGGCAACGTCGTTCTCAAAGCGTCCGAGGCGCTGGGCGAGTTCGTGTCGACGACGCTGCGCCAGGAGATGACCAAGACGCTGCCGCGCAAGATCGGCGGGCTGCTGGCGAAGAGCGCGTTCGAAGGTCTGAAGAAGCGGATGGATTACTCCGAATACGGCGGCGCGCCGCTGCTGGGCGTGAAGGGTGGATGCATCGTCTGCCACGGCCGCTCGAACGCCAAGGCGATCAAGAATGCCATCCGCGTGGCGCGCAACTTCGCCATCAACCGCATCGACGAAAAGATCATGACGAAGGTCAACGATCTTCACAAACGCGAGCACGACAGCAGCGTTTTGGCTACACAATAACGATCATGCAAAGCCGATCGGCGTTTCTCCTTCTCCTCGCCATCACGATCGCTGGCTGCGCCACGCACACCGCGAACCTGCCGCCCGAGCCGAACGTGGTCGAGCTGCACACGGTGCCGCCGCGTGCGTCCGTGAGCCTCGACTGCGGCGCCGGAACGGTCGCCCACGGCACCACGCCGATGCGCGTCGATGTCCCGCGCTACCCGGAACGATGCACGATCGACGTCACCGCCGACGG
>DATAMS010000171.1:0-4995 GCA_036260495.1 Thermoanaerobaculia bacterium | reverse complement strand
TCCCGCCAAGCACTGCACCGGCCCGGACTGTACGTGCACATGGCGGATCACCGCTTCCACCGATAAGGGTGTATCCACTGTGCTCGATGAGAGCATTGACCCTTCGCTGGCGATGAAGTCGTTGATGCTCTTCGTCATCGGTGCAGCGCTGGAAGCCTATCCGGAGGAAGCGTGCTGTACGGGCATCGCGCGTGAGCAATATCCGGCAAGCGACACGGTATTCAAGGAAATTGAGCTTACCGATCTGGCGGGATTTCGATTCGCCGCCGACTGGAACGCGAGATGTGACCTCG
Source organism: Thermoanaerobaculia bacterium (assembly GCA_036260495.1). GTDB lineage: Bacteria > Acidobacteriota > Thermoanaerobaculia > Gp7-AA8 > Gp7-AA8 > JADGNZ01. Next base: position 4,702 of record DATAMS010000171.1, on the reverse strand, counting down.
GGGATAACGCGCTCTGCGGCTGCAAAAACACGGTCCAGATCAGCCCCGACAAGAGCATGATTACGCTGAGTTATTGACCGCTGGGGTGCGCGTCCGCCTACGTGAGCGTGCTCGTTGCCGCATACAACGGGCACGTGACCTGTTCCCCACCGGCAATATGATTGCGCGTCTTTCAGACTCAGGGAAAGTGAGAATCGGAACAAGACTCGTTAAGGGGTACTTTCGGTCTCGGTTTGAGCGATTTGAGCGAGTTGGCGGCGATTGCAAATCGCCCCTTCGGGGATACGTGGTCGTCCGTTGCGTACTCCACTACCGTCCCGTCCGGCGCGCACGACAGTCCTGTCCCGTGTGGCGTTGCGACAAATGTGGCGTCTTTCAGAATCATCGAGTACATATCGAAATGCTCTGTTGTGAACTCCGGAGGTGGCTCGTTGGTGATGCGTGCACTGGTGCCCGGTCGTAGGCGCAGGACGGCGCCGTCGGTGCCGGTAAGAGCAACTGAGTCGAGGCCCGTCTCTACCGTGTAAACGACGTGCTTCGCCAGGCACTGCGTGATCTCCGTGGGTCCGCCGGTGAAAACCGCCTGATGAAGAGTCGCGTCGTCCGCGGAGAGCCTTCCTCCTTGAAAATCGAGGTATGCGTGCGCCCCTTCGAAGAGGACGCCGTCTTCGACTTCGTCACGGATGCCCGTCATGTCTGAAATGGCGGCGATCGCGGGAACGAAGCTGGCGAACGACATGTCGGCCACGGTCCGTTCCGTTCTGCCGGTATTTAGAGTCAGGTGCTGGTCATTGATGGCGAAGACGCGCTCGCTCGGATTCGCCGAGGGCTCTTCGATGAGGCCGCGAACCTCGATGACGTCCGCGGCGAGGACAGCGATTTGCGCATCGTGGGTCGGAGCATTGACGAAGACCGCACGCTCGATATTTCCCGTCGTGAGGACATGACAAATCAGACCAGCAAACGTCAGAGTGATTGTATTCAAGAGCTCCTCCTTTACAGTGTGCTTCGATTTAGACAGGCAGGGGAATCCCCGACCTGAACCGCCATTTTCGTGTTTGGATCAGGGCATCTTACCTCAGTCCAGACGTATCTGCAGACGTGCGAAAATGTGGCAAGGTGAGGCGCGGTCAGACACGCCGCGGGGTTGCTCAACGACTCCTGGTCGGATTTACCGGTAACCCGAAGCCTAAATCCTCACCCGATCGAATCCCTTTTCGTGGGAGTGCTCGTCCATGACGCCGATGGAGATTTGGGAGCGGCCGGGCTCGAGGACGATGTCGACGCGGAACGTCAACGCGCTCTCAGATGTAACGCCTTCGGGCCAGCGGATGAGTTTTCGCTGGGTGTTGACGCTCGAGGAGTTGCCGAGGGGATCGCCGGTGGCGATGAAAACGGTGAAGGCGCTGGCGTTGTCGTTTCCGAACTTGACCATTGTCAGTTTGCGAATGGGAATGATTACGTCTACGGAAACGACGCGCCGCTCGCCGTCGAATACCGGCGGCTCGGCATGAAGAGAAATACCGAGCGTATTGTCGTCGGCGGGATTGACCTGTTGATAGGCAATGACGCGGCTTTCCATTTCTTCCGCCGGTGTTCCTAATCCCGCGCTGCCGCGCATGACGCGCACCGAATAGCCATTGCGAACCTTTACTGACAGCATGTCCTTGCCGGAAATTGGTGCTGTTGGATGAACGCCAACGGTATAGAACGACTCGAGGTCCGACGCGATCCGGTCGAGCGCGTCCGAAGGAGAACGGCCAATGAATGCAATGCCGCCGGTTGCGCCGGAGAGAAGCCGGTAACCGGCAACGCGGTCCGCTTCGTTCGTAAATGCAGCGAGTGCATCGACGGTTTGACTGGTTTCGCTGCCGCCGCCCGAGTCTTTGCGCATTTCAGAGCTGATCGAATAGACGGCCACACCGCGGCGCCAGAAACGGGTCCCTGCCGAGTCAATCAACGACGTCAGATCGAAGGCGGCCGATTCTCCCATCGGTGAGCTGAACTGCGCACCTTTCTGCATTGCCGAGCCGCGGACGCCCCGCAATGCCGCGGTTCGCAATCCCTCGACATACTGAAACACGCCGGCGCCGGGCGTACGCGGAAGGTCCGCGCCTGCGACGATGAGCACGTTGCGTGTGCGCGGCGTGAAAAGGCTCACCGTCGAGGAGATGTTGTCGAGTGACATCTCCGCATCGCGGTATCGCGCAGATGCATACGCGCGCGCAGAATCGATCAACGCGTCGAACGTGTAGAGCGTGTGTCCCTTCGCATCGGCCTGCTGAATGTCCGTAGCGATCTCGCGAATTCGTTTTTCGGCAGCGGCCTGACCGTTTGTGAGTGATGGCGGCGCTTCGCCTGATACGCGCTCCAATGCGGCGTCGATCACCTCCAGCTTCGATGTCCAGGTAGTCATTGCGCGCAACGTCTGATCGCCGGCAAGGACGACGGCGAGGTCGCCCGGTCTTAACGTGCGCGCCAGAAATCCATGCAGCGCCTCGGATGCCTGATGCCGCGCGGACATCGACAACGAGCTCACTTCGAACAGCACCGCGATCCTGCGCACTTCACGCGCCGGCGATCCGTCCGCGCCTCGCTCGGCGAACGTCGCGAGATCCACCGGCACGCCGCCGATGGAAAGCTGCACATCGTCTTTCGAAAGCGACGGAACGTGCCCCCCTTTCGAATCGGTCACGAGGAGAGCCAGCATCGCAGGCGGCATCTCGCCCGTCTGCGGCCGCGGCTCCTGCGCGATCGCGATGGAAGAAATGAAAAGGAGGACGATGGCGACCAGGGCATCGAAACGCTTCATGGGGTCCTCCGTTCCCGGCTGAACGTCCGGGACGCTGCATTGCAACCGGGCTGGCAATGAAGTCTACGCCTCTTCACCCGGCGCGCACGGATCACTCGGTCAGACAGGCGTTGTGGATGAAGGCCAGCCTGGGTTCCCGACAGTTTGACTTCGCTACGCCAGACGATTGCCTCGCAGGTGAGAACCGAATCCAGCTCATCACCGGCTCGGACCAGAGAAGCGCCGCTCATCGATCAGCGGGAAAAGGGGACAAAAGGCTTTTCAGGAATGATGGAACCTTGGTACGCTCTCCGCGGAAGGAGAGATTTAATGCGCATCGTCCGTCCGGGAGACGCCGACTACGTCAATAGTCGCAAGATCTCCAATGCCCGCTTCAACACTCTGGAGCCGAATCCCATCTGCTTTTGCTCGACGGACGATGATGTCCGCGAGGCCATCGGCATGACCGGAGTACGGGGGGTTCGTCTGCGGTCCGGTCGCCATCACCACGAGGGGATGTGCTCCGGCGATAAGGTGCTGGTCCTCGACATCTCGCCAATGAACAGCATGATCATGGCCGACCTCGGCGCGACGCTTACCGTCGGTCCCGGCGCAAAGCTTCGCGACATCTACTCCCGGATGAGCCAGTCGAAACGCATCCTGCCGGGCGGTGGCTGCGGGGACGTGTGCATCGGCGGACTGGTGCAGGGCGCCGGATGGGGACTCTATTCGCGCGAGCACGGACTGACCTGCGATCGCCTGGTCCAGTTCACCATCATCAAGGCCGATGGGAGCCGCGCCACGGTCCGCCGCCCCGCAGCGGGGGAGCGTGATCTGTTCTGGGCTGTCGCGGGAGGCGGCGGCGGAAATTTCGGCGTGGTCACGGAATTCGTGTTCGAGCTCGGGATGCGCCCCGACACCGTCTGGACCGTCGAGATCACCTGGGACGACGTATCGCTCATCGAGGAGGTGGTCACCGAGTGGTGCGAGAAGTTCCCCGACAGCGACACGAAGCTGACGACGTTTTGCCGCGTCACCGCAGCCGACAAGAAGAAGCCGGCAAAACCAACCGACCCGCCGGTGCTCATTTCCGGCACGTACCTCGGATCGACCAAAGAGCAGATCGGACAGCTCCTCGCGAAGCTGTTGCCCAAAACACTCGGGAAACGCAGCAGTCTCTGCATCGAGCCGCAGGCACCGACCGCGCATGTTCCGCACTATCAACCCGGACCTCCGGCCGAAGCGATTCGCGCGTTCCGCGCCGCGGCCGGCGCGGAACTGGCCGGGGAACAGCCGGAGAATCTCGCCGATACCTGCGGCAAGGATCCGTATCCCCACAAAGTCTCCTCGTGCTTCCCACGCGACGGCTTCGGCAAGGACGCGATCGCGTTCCTCGCAAACTACGTCAGAGGTGCGGATTCCGAGGAGACCGCGCGCCGGTATCTCAGCCTCCACTGCCTCGGCGGCAACATCCGGGACAAGGAGGCAAGGGAACGGAGCTCGTTCTTCTGGCGCGACAAGCCGTTCATACTCCAGTACCAGGCGTGGTGGACCGATCCGAGGGAGGACAGCCCCGTCACGAAGCGATGCATGGCGTGGGTGACCGCTTTCCGCAATGGCATGAGCGGCTATACCGAGGGCTCGTTTATCAACTTCCCGGACCGCTCCCTTCCGGTCAAAGAAACCGACCCGAAGAAAGCGCTCAAGGAATTGCTTCGCTACTACTACAAGGACAATCTCGAGGATCTGATCCGCATCAAACGCGAAGTCGACCGGCTGAATCAGTTCTGGTTCGAGATGGGCATTCCGACGGAGTGATCACGGCGGCCCTCACGTCGTTCACACGGTTGCCGCGGCGTCAGCGATCGGAAGGGGTCAGACCCGAAGTGGAAGTGACGAAAGACGGTCCCC
>DATAMS010000129.1:0-3227 GCA_036260495.1 Thermoanaerobaculia bacterium | reverse complement strand
GCCAGGATGTCGTTGGGCCATTTGATGCGCGCGTCGATTCCGAAAACCTCGCGCAGATACGACGCCACGATGTTCGCGGTCTCCAGCGGCACCAGCGTCATGTCCTTCGCCGACCGAGTCAGCAACGTGGTCGCGTAAATCCCTTTGCCCGCCGGCGACGACCACTTCCTCTCGTTGCGGCCGCGCCCCGCGAACTGCTCCTCGGCCACGATCATCGCGTTCGGCAGCGACAGCTCGTTCTCGATGCACTCGTTGACGATGCGCCGCGCCACGAGATTCGTCGACGCCACGCGCGGAATCACCGCCAGCGACTCGATGGTCGTGAGGCGGTCAACGATGCGGCGTGTGTCGAGATTCATCATGTGAAGGGAGCCGGTTGTCGGGGGTCGGGTGTCGGAGAGCTCATCTCGTCGCTCCGACTCCCGACTCCCGACAAACTACCCCCGCTATTCATTCTGCATCAGCTTTTCGATGCGCGCCCGGAGCTCCGCCTGTCTTGCCCGCGCTCCTTGCACGATGGCTGGCGGCGCGTTGTTCATGAACTGCTCGTTGACGAGTTTCGCGTCGAGCGACGCCAGCTCTTTGCGGCTCTTTTCCAGTTCTCGTTCGGCCCGCTCCTGCTGCTCTTTCGTGACGACTTTTTCCGGAAACTCGATGGCGATCGTGAAGCCTTCCACGACATCGTGATGCACGCCCGCTGGCGGCTCGGCATTCACGATGACTTCGTTCAAACGGGCCAGATCGGTGAGCAGATAGCCATACGCATCGAAGAACGCAGCATCGCGTCCATCGGCGCGCACATACAGTTTGAAACGATCTTTCGGCGTGAAGCCACGCTCCGCGCGCGCGTTGCGAACGGTCGTGATCATCGCCTGAACCGCACGAACCATCCGCTCTGCTTCCTCGTCCTCGAGCATCTCCTCGGCCACCGGATACGGCGCAACCATGACCGACGGTTCGATGCCGCCGAGCTTCTGCCAGATCTCGTCGGTGATGAACGGCATGAACGGATGCAGCAGTCGCAGCGATCGATCGAGCACTTCGAGCAGCACGCGTTTGGCGCGCTGCTGGTCGTCCGGCGTGCCGTGACGTCCCAGCAAAACCGGCTTGACCATCTCGATGTACCAGTCACAGAACTCGTGCCAGAAGAACTTGTAAATCGCGTTCGACGCTTCGTCGAATCGATACGTGGAAAGCGCCTTGTTCACATCGCGCGTGGTGTCGTTGAGGCGCGAAAGAATCCAGCGCTCGACCGTCTTCAGCGAGTCGCGATCGATCGGTTTGGCGGCCGACAGCTTCGTGTCGATGTGCATCATCGCGAAGCGCGACGCGTTCCAGATCTTGTTCGCAAACGCGGCGTAGCCCTGCATGCGCGCTCTCGCCAGCGGGATGTCGCGGCCCGACGCGAAAATCGCCAGCGTGAAGCGGACAGCGTCGGCGCCAAACTCGTCGATCACGTCGAGCGGATCGATGACGTTCCCTTTCGTCTTCGACATCTTCGCGCCATGCTCGTCGCGGACAAGGCCGTTGAGAAATACCTGGCTGAATGGCGCTTTGCCGGTGAAGCGCAAGCCGAACATGATCATCCGCGCCACCCAGAAAAAAAGGATGTCGAAGCCGGTGATCAGCACGTCAGTGGGATAAAAAATCTTCAGGTCTTGCGTGTCGTCCGGCCAGCCCATCGTCGAGAACGGCCAGAGTCCCGACGAGAACCAGGTGTCGAGAACGTCGGTTTCCTGCGTGATCTCCGCCGAGCCGCACGTCGGGCACGTGGCCGGATCGTCGATCGCGACGGTCGTGTGGCCATTCGCGCAATGAAACGCCGGAATGCGATGGCCCCACCAGAGTTGCCGCGAGATCGTCCAGTCGTGGATGTTCTCCATCCAATTGAAGTACGTCGCTTCCCAACTCTGCGGAATGATCTGGATGGTTCCGTTGCGCACGGCGTCGATGGCCGGTTTCGCCAACGGTTCGATCTTCACGAACCACTGCCGCGAGATCATCGGCTCGATGATCGTCTCGCACTTGCCGTGAATGCCGATCGAGTGCGTGTAGTCCTTGACGTCGCGCAGCGAACCGGAATCGCGCAGCATGGCGATCACTTTCTTGCGCGCTTCGAAGCGATCGAGCCCGGCGAAATCCGAGCCCGCGGCCTCGGTCATCTTGCCGGCTTCATCGATCACCTGGAGTTGCGCGAGGTTGTTGCGCTTGCCGGCTTCGTAGTCGTTCTTGTCGTGCGCCGGCGTGACTTTGACGACGCCCGTGCCGAACTCGGGATCGACGAGGATCGGATCGGCGACGATCGGAATGCGCCGGTTCGCGATTGGAAGAATCGCCTCGCGGCCGATCACGTCTTTGTAGCGCTCGTCGTCCGGATGAACGGCCAGCGCGGTGTCGCCGAGCATCGTTTCGGGACGCGTCGTGGCGATGGTCAGCACACGATCAGAATCGGCGACCGGATAATCGATGTGGTAGATCTTCGAGGCGCGCTCTTCGTATTCGACTTCCACATCCGAAATGGCCGTGCGGCAGTGCGGGCACCAGTTCACCATGGCGATGCCGCGATAAATCAGACCATCGTCGTAGAGCTTCACGAACGCGGTGCGCACGGCGAGGGCGAGGCCTTCATCGAGCGTGAAACGGAGCCGGGTCCAATCGGCCGAGGAGCCGAGACGCTTTAGCTGGTCGATGATCTGGTGGCCGTACGACTCTTTCCACTCCCACACTTTCTCGACGAACTTCTCGCGCCCGAGGTCGAGGCGGGCGATGCCTTCCTTGGCGAGCTCGCGCTCCACGATCATCTGCGTCGCGATGCCGGCGTGGTCTGTGCCCGGCAGCCAGAGCGTGTTGAAGCCGCTCATCCGTTTCCAGCGGACGATGATGTCCTGCAGCGTGTTGACGAGCGCGTGGCCGATGTGAAGACGCCCGGTCACGTTCGGAGGCGGAATGACGATCGAGAATTTGGGCCGCTCCGCATCGAGCAGCGGCGTAAAGAATTCGCCCTTCTCCCAGAATGCGTAGAGCCGCCCTTCGATCTCTTTCGGCTCGTAACGTTTGTCCAGCTCTTCAGTGGTCGCCATCGGAGCGCGGATTATAAGGTGCGGTCGATGAGTTGGTTGGTGAGCTGCCTGGTTGCCTGATTGGTGGGTTGCCGGGTTGTCAGGTTGCCGAGTTGCCGGTCGCCTGCTGCATGGGCTCGAGAATCTTGCACTTGGCAAAGCAGTATC
>DATAMS010000118.1:0-7798 GCA_036260495.1 Thermoanaerobaculia bacterium | reverse complement strand
TCGAGGAGCTGGGGATCGGCGTTCATGGTTTTGGGTTGCTGGGTTGTGTTGCTGGGTTGGTGGGTTGCCGGGTTGCCCGGTTGCCCGGTTGCCGGAAAGCCGGCGAGTTTGGTTGCTCGGTTGCTGCTGCGTTGCTGGGTTGTGTTGCTGGGTTGGTGGGTTGCCGGGCTGCCCGGTTGCCCGGTTGCCGGAAAGCCGGCGAGTTTGGTTGCTCGGTTGCTGCTGCGTTGCTGGGTTGCCTTCCTGGCTGCCGTCTCTGTTGGTCCTTCAGCGTCTTGGCAACTCGGCAACCGGGCAACCCGGCAACCTCGCAACGCAGCAACGAAGCAACCACCACACTCATCGCTCCGTCCCCGTCATCAGTCGCCCGGCCTCTTCCCGTTTCATGCGCACGAACAACTGCAGCGTCTCCGAGAAAATCTCGGAGTCCTGGCGGACGCGCAAAGGAACGCGCGAGTCGTAGTAATTGCGGCCTTCGGCGATCTCGTCCTTCAGCACGTCGAAGAAGTTGTCGTCGCGGATTCCGGCTTCGACTTTGCCCGGGTGGTAGATGACGATGTCGCTGAGGATGAGCCGGGCCAGGCGCCGCGCTTCGTCGTATTCCTTCGGCTCGATCGGCAGCTCCTCGGTGTGCCCGACCTGCGGAAAGAGTTTGCGGATGATCTGACGGAACTCGCGCTCCGGAATCTGCTCTTCGATGTATTCGTCGGCGCCGTAGAGATTCGTTGGATTGGCGCGGAAGCGATTAGCGCGGAAGAGCGCGCCGATGAGGATGACTCGTGTGTGCTCCAGCGCGGGATCGGCGCGGATGTCTTCCGTGACTTCGACGCCTAGCCGGCCCTTCAAATAGACATTGACGATGGCGAGATCGGCGCGGGAGCGGCGGATGGAATCGAAGGCATGCTCGCCGTTTTCAAACGTCGTCACGTCGAATCCGAGGCGGCGCAGATGCTCGGAAAGAAACGAACGAAACGGACGGGGCTCATCGGCGATGACAGCTACGCGCCGGCGGGCCGTGTGCGCCGAGGGAACGGATTTCGGCTGATGGTCTGGAGTTGCGACCGTTTCCGATGCCGGCTTGAGCACCATCTGATTGCTGCACGAAGGACAGGCCAGACGCACCGGGCGTGTCAACGGCTCGGGGATCGCCGCGCGAAATCTCGCGCCACATTGCTTGCAGGTAAGTTCCATGATCTCAAGTCAGGCCAGTAGCTTGTCCAAATCGAGGAGGATCGTCAACGCATTCGCGTGCCGGAAGACGCCCCGAACGGCTTCGCTTTGCTCGCTGGCATGGACGACCGGGTGCGGTTCGATGGCCGAGGTCCCGACTTTGAGCACGCGCAAAACGCGGTCGACTTCGAACCCGAGCGTCTCGCCATTACGCTCGGCAACAATCGTTCGCGTGTCGCTGCTTCCGGGTTTCGGCGGATGTCCGAGCTTCTGCCGGACGTCGACGACGGTCACAATCGTTCCGCGCAGCGACATGATCCCGACGATGGAGCGGTCGGCGTTCGGAATGTGTGTGGCCGGGCGCGGCGTCACGATCTCGACGATGTGATCGATCGATACCGCGTACTGCTCGCCGGCGAGAACGAAAGTGAGCAACTCGACCTGATCGCCGGCGCTGGATGCGGCCTCTTCTTCGATGAAGCCCTCGCGCTTCTTGCCGACGTTTTCGCGGAACTGCGCGAGTTTGTGATCCGAGGGTTTCGCGGGTCGAGTGTCGGGGGTCGGAGCGTCCGAGGGTGTCGGGTGTCGGGTGTCGGGTGTCGGAGCGGATTGTTCGAGGGTTGGTTTTGCGGATTGAGTTGGCGCAACCGGCTCGAACGCCGGTCCTTGCTCCGACTCCCGACTCCCGACTCCCGCCGTCTCCGCCGCCGAAGGTGGGACTTCCGCCACCCGCGCGCCCTTCGCCTTCTTCCGCAACTTGACCAGATCAACCATGGGTTTGCGCGATCCTATCTCCATTCGCAGGAGGCGCCTCGGGGAGCCGGTGTTCTCGCGCGGCGGCGGCGATGCGCGGCGCATCGATCGTTGAGGCATCGTCGCCGAATGCATCGAGCAAGGCGGTCGTGGCGAGCGTGTTGATCACGCGCGGAATCCCGCCGCTCACGGCGTGGATGGCTCGCACCGCATCGTCAGTGAACGGATTGCGCGCTCCACCTGCGACGCCAATTCGATGCTCGATGTAGCGCGTCGTTTCGTCGAGCGACAGCGGTCCGAGGCGATAGCGCATGCCGATCCGTTGCCGAAGCGGCGCGTAGTGCGCGCGATCGAGCCGCGTTTCCAGCTCCGGCTGTCCGATGAGGAGCACCGACAGCAGGTTCTGATCATCGAGTTGGAAGTTCGTCAGCAAGCGGATCTCATCGAACGTCGCTTTCGACGGGATGAGCTGCGCTTCGTCGATGATCAGCACCGGCTCCCGGCCGGCTTCGTAAAGCTCGAACAGTTTCGCGTGAATCTGATCGAGCAACTCGTTGCGGTAGCGCGCCGGTTGCAGGCCGAGTCCCGACGCGATCGAGCGAAGAAGCTGCACCGGCGTGAGCCGCGGATTGATCAGCAGAATCACCGGACGCGCCTCGCCGATGCGGTCGATCAGCGCGCGCGAAAGCGTGGTCTTGCCCGAGCCGATGTCGCCCACCAGCAGCGAAAGCTCTTTCTCTTCGACCGCATACTCGAGCCGCGCCAACGCTTCGCCATGCTGCGGGCTCTCATACAAGAATCCCGGATCGGGCGTTTTGCCGAAGGGCTTTGTGGTGAAGCCGAAGAATTCTTCAAACATGAGTCAGTGGATTAGTGGATTAGTCGATTAGGAGGCGCCAATTGCTGATCATCAACCCGCTGATCTGCCAAACACCGACCTCCTAATCCACCAACCTACTAATCACCAATCTACTAATCACCAATCTACTAATCACTAATCTACTGATCTTCAATCACTGCTTCACGAAACCCACGCCACCGCCGCCCGCATCTCCCGCGCTTTGCCTCCGAACTGCTCGATCAGCGTGCCAACGTCGATTACCAGCACGATCTCTCCCTCGCCAACTTCCGTCGCTCCGGCGATGCCCGGAATCGTCTTCAATCGTTCGCCGATCGATTTAATGACCACTTCCTGTTGACGCACCAACGCGTCGACCAAGATGCCCGCCACCTTCTCGCCCGAGCGCGTCACGACGACGAACCACTTCGAATCGGGATTCTCGTCGCGCTCGTGTCCGAGGTGGAAGGCGTCGGCAAGGCGGAGGAGGGGGAGCGTGAAATCGCGCAGCGTGAAAACCTCGCGGCGCTCCACGGTGCGAATGTCGCGCGAGTAGATGCGCAGCGATTCCTCGACCGACGTCAGCGGAATGGCGAACTGCTCGCCGCCCGCGCGCACCACCAGCGCCTGAATGATCGCCAGCGTGATCGGGAGCATGATCCGGAACGTCGATCCTTCGCCGGGAACGGAGCGAATGTCGATCGTGCCTTTCAGCTCCTGCAGGTTCTTCTTCACGACATCGAGACCGACGCCGCGTCCTGAAATCTCGCTGACTGCCGACGCGGTCGAGAAGCCGGGCGTGAAGAGCATTTCGTACGCGCGCACCTGATCGAAGGGATCGTGCTGGGCGATGAGATTGCGCTTGATGCCCGCTTTACGCACATTCTCCGGATCGATTCCGCGTCCGTCGTCGGTGACGTCGAGAACGACGGAGTTGCCCTGTTGGTAGGCGTTGAGCGTGATCCGGCCGATCGGGTTCTTTCCCGCCTTCACCCGCTCCTCGGCTGACTCGATCCCGTGATCGAGCGCGTTGCGGATGATGTGCATGAGCGGGTCGGTCAGCTCCTCGACCATCACCTTGTCGAGCTCCGTGTCTTCGCCGCGCAGCACCAGCTCGATCTCTTTGTTCAGCTCGCGCGCGACTTTGCGGACGGTGCGCGACAACTTCGCGTAGATCTGCCCGACCGGAACCATGCGCGTCTCGATGACCGACTTCTGCAACTCGTTGAGCTTGCGGTCGAAGTTGCGCGCGATCTTGGTCAGCTCGTGCGCCGTGAGCCGCGCCTGCTGCAGCGCTTCGCCCTGATGCAGCGAGCGCGTGAGCGCATCGAGCTGCGTCTTCTCGATGATCAGCTCGCCGACGATGTTCATGACGTGATCGAGTTTGCTGATGTCGACGCGAACAGTCTGCGAGATCGAACGAAGCGACAGATCCTCTTCCACGTCGATCGGTGCCGGTGCATTTGTGCTTTCCGCGCCGGCCGGCTCCGCAATTCGCAACGACGTCACGCTCCCCTCAGGAACAAGCGCCGCCACCTCGGCAAGACTCATCGTCGAGCCGTACAGCAACCGGAAAGCGATGCCCGCGCCGCCGCTGCTGTCGATCGCAGGCAACGTGGAGATGACCTCGCCCGACTGGCTCAGCAACTCCGTCAGCGCACGCAACTTTTCGTCGAAGTCCGTGAAGTCGAAACGAACCTCGACTGCGAGGATGTGCTTCCGCCCGCGAACGTTCTCGACGAGGCGATGTTCCTCGTACTCGGTCAGCGACTTTTTCGTCTGCTCGTCGAGCGTGAGATCGGCGAACGGATCAGCATGAGCTTTTTGAGGCTGGCTGCTGATGACGTGATGAATGCGCCGCGTGAGGCCGGTGATGTCGATCAGCCCACTCACCGCCGGATCGTTGATGGCGATGACGAGCCGGTTCAGCGAATCGACGGCATCGTAAAGAAGGTCGATGAGATCGCGCGTGATTTCGATCTTCCCCATCCGCAACCGGTCGAGCATGTCCTCGAGCGTGTGCGAAAGCTCGGAGATCTCCCCGAAGCCGAGCATGCCGGCGAGACCCTTCAGCGAGTGCACCTCGCGAAAGATCTTGTTGATGACCTCGGGCCTTACATCGCGCCCCTGCGCCTCGAGCTCGACAAGATCGCGCGAGAGCGTATCCAGCAACTCTTCCGCCTCGCTCGTGAACTCGTTCAGCGCCCGATCATCTTCTTTGGACATTCGAACGCCATTGTAGCGGTTCAGGACGATCGGACTCCGGGTGCAGCTCCGGACGTTCGCGGCACTCGCTCGATGCCTGACGATCCCGCGCGTAAACCGTTTCACGCGGAGACGCGGAGGTCGCGAAGGTTTTCTCTGCGTACTCCGCGTCTCCGCGTGAAAACGGTCTCCAACCTCTACGACGCCGCCGCGTGACCGTGTGCTGCTGCATGAAGCGGCATGGCGACGCCCGGCTCGTAATCGCACAGCGGATCGTCCGCGAAGATGTTCCCCTCGGTCACCCACGCCCTTGCGCGCGAGCCGCCGCAGATGTGGCGGAATTCGCAGCGGCCGCATTTGCCGGTGAGGTTGGCGGGATCGCGCAGGGCGACGAAGAGATCGCTGCCGCGGTAGATCTGGCTGAGCGGGCGGTAGCGAAGGTTTCCGGCACTGGCGAGTAGGAACTCGCTGGCGCGCACGTCGCCGGCATGCGAGATGAAGACGAAGCCGCGCGCGTTGTCGACAGCGGAGTCCATGAGGTCGCGTTGCGGTTGATCGTCGCCGGTTTCGTACCCGCGGAAATCCTCCCACCCTCCGACCTCGGCGTTGTCGATGCGCGTCTGCAGATCGCGCTGCAGGAGGTAGCGCCGGTAGTGCGGCGCTTCGACGACACGAACCGCGAACTCTTCGCTGCGCTGGATCTCGTCGATCGTGCCGAAGAGACTCTCGGCTTCGCTCGCGGTGATCATTGCTGACTGATACGGCGCCGTGATGGGCACGAGGAAGTAGAGGTTCCAGCGTTTGATGCCGATCGGACGAATGAGATCGGCGATCGCGCGAAGATCGCCCGCGTTGTGGCGCGTGACGAGCGTGTTGACTTCGATGGCGAGGCCGGCCTGCTCCGCCCATCGCATTGCGTGGAGCGTGATCGCGAAGGTTCCCGTCGTTCCCTTGACCGAATCGTGGATCGCCGGCGACGAGCCATCGATGTTGAAGATGATGCGCGTGAGGCCGTTGCGCTCCAGGCGCGTGATCGTATCGGCGGTCAATTGGTGCGACGGGCTGACGACGAGCGCGGGATCGAGCCCGCGGCGCCGCGCGTAGTTGATGATCTGCGCGATGTCTTCGCGCGCCAGCGGATCGCCACCGGTGATGATGAATTCGCGCGGCGCCAGGACGTCGATCTGATCGATCGTTTTGTAGACCTCGTATGTGGTCAGTTCGTTCGCTCCCGGACTGCCGGTGGCGCCGATGGAGCAATTGCGGCAGTGCATGTCGCACGCGCGTGTGAGCTCCCACATCACGATCGGATGAGCATCGTTGCTGGTCATGAGCACCTCATTGATGGGCCATCGCCGGCTCGCTGAAGTCCGAGGGAACGAGAATGCAGTTGTGTTTCTCCGTCATCGTGGCCCTCCCTTGGCTCCTCGGTGACGATAGGAGCGCGATGCAAGCAGGGCGATGACCGTGATCATTCGGAGGTGTGATGACGATCACGCGGGAGAAGGTTGTTTGGCGAAAGTGGATTTTTTACCTCTTTCCTCTCGCGACGCTCAGCAATAGAGCGCGAAGCCGGATGAGGGGTGTTAGGCAATCGAGTGAGGCGTGAAGTTCTTGTCCGAATCGCGGTCTCCTCGATAGGGAGAAGGCGCTCGAATTTTGTTCAGCGCGTTTTGTATAGCCAGGGGGAGAAGTGCGACAGTCGAACGTCGCCCTCATTCTCAACGATCAACACCTTCATCGACCGAAACGTCCGCCTCTTCTTCCGGTTCGAACAGCGGCATCTCGCCGCCGCCCTCGGCAAGGAACATCACCGACTCCGTGTCCGACTCGATCATCGACCACAACGTCGCGATCGTCAGCGGCGGGGCGCTGCGGAGCACATCGGCAGCTGTGGATTCATCACCATCGGCAGTCCGAACATCGTCGGGCGCAATCGTTTTCACAATCATGATTCGATCCTCAACGGCGCGGTCCGCACGGGGAACCGCTGGCACTCCGCATATTGATCAGTGACCACCGCATCTTGATCGGGAACGCTCTGGAACGGGCAGCGATCAGACTAAGAAGCGATTAATTTTGTTGAGACATCATTCTATCCTGCATCCAGGGAGGAACCAAGCCGGTAGCCAAAACCGCGGACGGTGTGCAGGGTGGTGGGATTGTCGGGATCGGCCTCGATTTTCTGGCGAAGGCGGCGGATGTAGACGGCCAGAATCTTCTCGGAGCGGACTTCGCCCTCGAAAAGATGGTCGAGAATCTCTTCTTTCGCCATCGCGCGCCCATGATTCCGCGCCAGAAGCAGGACGAGCTCGAACTCCTTGTTCGTCAGGCCGGCAGGCAAACCTTCGACGATGGCGTCGCGAAGGCCGTTATCGATCACGAGCCGTCGGATGCGGATCTGATCCACCGCTTCGCCGCGCCTCGTTTCGGACGCCCTCCGCAACTGCGCGCGAATCCGCGCCGTCAGCACGTCAATGTTAAACGGCTTGACGACGTAGTCATCGGCGCCGAGCTCGAGCCCGGTCACCACATCGGCCGTGGCTCCGCGCGACGTGATGATCATGATTGGTGTCTGATGCTGCGCTCGGATGTGGCGGCAGAGATTCAGGCCATCGCCATCTTCGAGCGTCAGATCGAGAAGAATCAGATCGTAGGGCTGGCGATCGATCAGCGCGACGGCCTCGTGATAACCGGACGCCGTCTCGGCAACGTGGCCTTCGATCTCCACAATCCTCTTCAGAAGCTGACGCGAAACAGCGTCATCTTCGACGATGAGTACTCGGCGCGCCATCATGGAATTCTAGCTCTGCCTCCGCATCACCAAAAGCA
>DATAMS010000092.1:0-11170 GCA_036260495.1 Thermoanaerobaculia bacterium | reverse complement strand
CGTCGCCGGCACACGGAACCATCCCCGCGTTGGAGGTGGTCTAGATGTCCACGTCCGCCGTCTATCACTCTTCTGCTTGTGCCTCCCGCTGGCGGCACAAGCATCGTCGCCCGCGCACGCAGATCGAGCGCGGGACGCTCGCCATCACCACGCCGGGTGTGGCAGCGCGACTGCTCGCTGAGGGCGTCCCTCCCGGCGACATCTACATGGTCGCCGCCGAAGTCGAGCGCTGCATCCGCCTCATCAATGCCGCGGGTGACGACGTGCTCTCCATCCGCCTGCATCCGTGGACGAACGAGCTGATCCGCCGTTACGGGGACAAACTCGTGACGTTGACGATGACAACGCGCGGGAGGGTCACGCCGTGAAGCAGAAGATGGCCGCGCCAGCCTGCACCGCCTGCGGCGGCATTTTCGCCTGTACGAACTGCGAGCGTTCACTCCGCAAGCAGTTTGCCCAGATGCACGAGGTAGATCACCTCGTGATGAACGCCGGAGAGCCCTCCGGCGTTCATCACTACTTCGATGAGGCGAAGATGCAGACGCTCTACACCACCACCTTCCCGATTGGTCCGCGCGGCGGCGCGATGATCGACTTCGGCAACGCGATCGTGCTGGAGTGCTACCTGCCGTACAAAGAACCGGACGGTTTGGTGCTGCCCTTCTTGCCGTATCCGTTCACCGGCCGCGACATCGTTCACGACATCGGTCGGAAGAAGGAAAGCGCGCCGTGGGAACTCGGCGCTTGCGCGAGCGGCCACTGCCGGTGCGACAACCGCCCGACCGGATGGCGGCTTACGCGGCCGGTCGTGCGCGCGATGCTCGGTGTTTCCGATAGCTGGCTCAATGACCACGGCAGGCAGTTGCCGGGCCTCATTAACAGCTCGTGGGCGCTGGCCTATCACACGCGCGCGTTTATGCAGGAGGTCTACTTCGCGGACTTCCTGCTGCCGAAGCGGGAGGAGAGCCGCGAAGCCCGCGCGCACCGCGCGCGATCACGCTCTTCGGCCGGATGGACCCACACCCATCCCGAGCATGCCCGTCGCCATCGTCGCCGCTAACCATCTCGCTCGTTTCACCTGCCCGGCCCGGTCGATCGACCGGGCCGTTTTTCTTCCTCGAAAGTGGCGCGACTGGTGCGCGCCTTGTCGCGCTTTTCAGGCCATTATCCCGAGATAAACGGAGACGCTACCTCGCCCGCAACTGCTGTATAATCAGTTGAAAGGAGCGGTCTCATGACATCCCGGGATGCAGCCAAATGGCATTCAGGAGGTCGACGGTTCGATCCCGTTCGGCTCCACCAGGTTTCAGATCCCGCCGTCTTCCCTAGTCAGCGCCCCTGATCCTCACGCTCACTCGCTTCACTTGCCGCACCGTCGGAGCGCTTGTCTTTCCGTTCGCACGGAGCGAGAGGAGCAGGCTCACGCGCCTTCCCGAGATCGCGCCGGCGGGTAACGGAACGGCGTAGGTTCCGGACTCATGACCTGCGCGAATGCCGTAAGGCGAGATCGTGCCCAGTTCCCGGCCCGACGACGTCGTGATGTCGATCTCGCCGCTGCGTGGGATCACGCCGACGGTTACGAGCAATGTTGCGATCTCGCCTGGCCGTAGCGCGTGCGGCAGGACGAGGTTTACCGTGCGGCAGTCGGAGTGATGCGCGCCAACCGAGAAGAGTGCCAGGATGGCGAGGAAGGCGCGCATCACTCACATCATTGCACGCTGCGCACCGAGACCGATTTGAGCGCAGCCGCCTTTCCGTGCGCTTGCACGGGCACGAGACGAATGTTGACCGATACCTGCGCCGCCGCGAGGTTATGGAAGGCTTCGCGGCGTTTCGGCAATGGAACGGCGAACGTCACGTCTTCCGACATCGCCATCGGATGCGTCATATGGCCGAAGAAGGCGATCGTTCCGGCGTAATACGGACTGTCGGGACCTAGCTCTTTGGCGTCCGGCGGCGCGCCGACGAGCACGTCGAACTCGCGCGCGGACGACTTCTCGCTGGGACGCTGCACCGTGACTGCCGCGATCAACATCGGTGCGGCGGCGGCGAGATGCTCGTTCACCGCAGCGCGCGGAACGGACATCAGCGCCGTACGTCCTTTCATCTCTCCCTTCACCGAGACTCTTGCGTGCTTCGTCCGCAAGAGACTCGCGGAGGATTGCGGTTCGTCGCCGCTGCCCGGCTCGTAGTCGTACTGAAAGCGCTCGGTGCTGAGATAGTCACCGGCACGACTGGGACCTACGAACTTGCCGTCGCCTTTGACAAAGAAAAGGAATGGCTCTTTGGAGAGCGTGCCGAGGTCTGGCTCCGGCGGGAGAATCGGGAGATTGAGGCGCTTCTGCTTGCGCGTCCAGACATCCCACAGACGATCCATGTTCGAGTGATGCAGGAAGAAGATCGGATCGACCGGCGAGAGGTTGTTGGTCATATTGCCGTACGGCCCGGGATCGAGAGGGCCGACGCCGCCGATGTAGTTGTGCGTCTTGTTGTGCGGGAAGCCTTCCAGGGTGGAGGAAGTTCCGGGGCCGCCCGGCGGGGCGTTGTGAGACGCCGTTTTCGAGCTTGTGAAGCTTTGGGTGATATCCGGGTCGTAATATTTTGCCGGCGAGAGGCCAGCCAGAATGGTCTGAATCGAGACGTCGAATGCCGTCCTCTTATCGAGCTTCGGATTGTCGCGCGTGAGATAACGCGAGCCGCATGTGTTGGCGAACGCCATATTGCCGGAATTGCCGTTGCCCGTCTTCGGATCGAGCCCTGTTACCTCATTCCACAGGAGATCGAGACTTGTGTATCCCCGGAGATCGAGTTGCGCGCGTTGATCGGCTCTCAGCGTTCTCCAGTACGACTTCAGCGCCGGTTGGATGAACGCGGTGAAGTCGTCGAGGTTGCGCGTGTAGAGCTCGAAGGCATGATGCTGCGGATTCAGCACGCCGTCGAACATTCCGTCGGGGATCTGCGGCAGCGCCGTCCAATCCCAATACGGCATGGCGAACGTGGGATCGCCGCTCAGATTGCGAATGGTCTCCTCGAAGAAGCCGACGTAGCCGCGGTGCCACACGTAGAACCACCAGTTGCCGTGCGGGCAGTCCATGAGGTGGACGAATGCGTTGCGGAACCAGTTGCGCGGATCAGATGCCGGCAGATTCAGCATCGCTTCGACGCCTTTGGCATAGCTCGCCAACGCCTTCTGCCCCTGCGCGCTCGTCACGTTGTAGCGCCTGTATTTGGCCGCCGTGCTTTGCGCGAACACGCTGTGGAAAGGAAAGGCGGCAGCACCCGCCGCGACCATCGTGGTTTGCAGAAAATGACGCCGTGTCAGCCCATCGTAGGTTTCGGACATTCTCTCTCTCCTCCATATCAGGAGTGTATCCCTGCGATGGTTTCCCTACCCTTGGGCACTCTCGAAAATCCGAGGGATACTGCGTCATGCGCAAGGTTCTTATCTCAGTCTCCGGGACCGATCTCAGGATCATTGATGATGCGGCGCGCAAGCGGGCGAAACGCGGAGCTCATTCGTCTGCCGGGCTGCTCTCGCCGAGGCCCAGCGATTGTTCCGACCGATCGACGATCCAGCGATACGCAGGGCGTTCGTGCGAATGCGTCGCCGGGCGCAGCTGCGTAGTCCGATCTCGACTGCCGACACGCTCGAAGCGCGAGACCGGGGACGGCGCTGAATCTCCGTCAACCCACAACCGAACTCAGGCGTGAACCTCGCATTAGCCGCACTCCGTGACTGACGATCTCGTCGAAGCCCTCCTCGAAGCGAGCCCTGATCCGGTCTGGGTTGTCGGGCGCGATGGCGCCGTCATCGCTTTCAATCAGGCATATGCGCGGTGGACGGCGTTCGTGCAGGAAGAGGGCGCCGTCACGTCGTGGAAAGACGCGCAACAACGCGCACTCAATGGCCGCGCGGTGGTGATGGATGCGCACCTCGTGGTTTCCGGCGTCGAGCGCAACTTCGCTGTGCACGCGCATCCGGTGAAGGATGGGAGCGGTGCGGTGATGATGGTGCGGGAGATTGCCGCCGGCGGCAGGCAGTCGGCCGATCTGTCGATCGAGCTTGCGCTGAACCGTCTTTTTGCGTCCGACGAATCGCTGGGCGATTTGCTGGCGGGCGCGCTCGAATTTCTCTGCGTCGCCGAGCAGTGGGAAGCCGGGATCCTCTGGCTGGCGTACGAAAACGAAGGCGTCCTTCGCGCCGCGGGCTCGTGGTTCTCGGCTCCGGAAACGGCGGAGCGGTTGCGGCCGCGCATTGCCGGACTGGCCATACCGCTTGGGCGCGGGATTCCGGGACGGGCCTGGGCACACAGCGACGTCGTCTGGGTCGCCGACATCCTCGATGAGAGCACGCTGCATCGCGGGGAACTGGCCGCGGCCGCCGGCCTGCACTGCGTCGTCGCCATTCCGTTGCTCGACGGTGAGCGCGTCGCCGGCGTCCTCGAGCTTTTCGCGCAGGCGGTGCGACCGATCAGTGAGCGGCGCAAACGCGTTCTTCTTCGAACGGGTCAGGCGCTCGCCCGGCTGCTCGAGCGCCGCCGCGCCGAGGACGAGCGAAAACATCTCCTGACGCTGATCGAGAGGAAGGGTCACGAGTGGATGATGACCTTCGACTCGATCGAGCTCCCGATCTTTCTGGTGACGGTAGGCGGTTCGATCGCCCGCTTGAATCGCGCCGCGTGTGGTCTTGCCGGCGGCGGCTACGACGATCTGCTCGGAAGCTCGATCCTGAGTCTGGGCGACTTCGAGCCCTGGACGACGATCAACGACATCGTGGCGGCGGTCAGCGACAGCGGCGTTTCCTGCACCGCGCAGATCTCACGCGATGACCGAATGTGGGATGTCGCCGCCAGTCTGCTGGCCGGCACCGAGCGCGAGGAGCATCGCGTGATCGTGGTTCTGCGGGAGATCACGGAGATCGTGGGACTTCAGGAGTCTGTCCGCCGCGGCGAGCAGCTCGCGGCCCTCGGCGAACTGGTTGCCGGCGTCGCCCACGAGGTTCGCAATCCTCTGTTCGGAATCGGACTGACCGTCGACCTTTTGCAGGAGCATCTTCGCGGCGACAAGACATCCGAGGAGCTCACGTCGGACCTGCGGAAATGGCTCGTTCGCCTGAACGCCTTGATGGAAAAACTATTGGAGTACGGAAAAACCTGGACGATCGATCTGAAACCCGGCCGGTTGCAGGACGTAGTGCAGCAGGCCGTCGACGCATGCGCCGCGCGGGCCGCGGATGCCGAGGTGAGTATCGAGGTGATTGGAAACGGAGTCGACCGAGTGGTGCTCATGGACGGAGCGCGCCTGGTCCAGGTATTCGAGAACCTTTTGATGAACGCCATCCAGCACTCACCGCGCGGAAATCGTGTGACAATCGCTTCGTCCTCCGATGCGAATGAAGTTGAGTATTCGGTACGCGACCACGGTCCCGGGTTCCGGCCGGAAGACCTCCCGCGCGTTTTTCAGCCTTTCTTTACGCGAAGGAGGGGAGGCACCGGCCTTGGGCTGGCGATTGTCCAGAGGATCACGGATGAGCATGGTGGCATCGTGACTGCAGAGAGCCATCCCGCGGGCGGTGCGGTAGTACATGTGAAAATCCCTCTTTATGGGGCTGCGGAGATTTCATCGTGATGAGTCAGCAAGAGACGCAAACGGCAGAACGAATCCTGATCGTCGATGATGAGGACCTCATCGTCGGCGCGATGCGTCGCTATTTTCAGGGTCTCGGCTACACGGTCGATTCGGCGTACGAGCTCGAAGAAGCACAGGCGCTGCTCGGGAACTATCAGTACGATCTCGTCATCGCCGATCTGCGCCTCACCGGCATCGGGGGCGTGGAAGGTCTGCAGATCGTGGCCGACGTGCACCAGAAATTCGCCCGCACCCGCGTGATTCTGCTCAGCGCGTTTGGCACGCCTGAGATCGAGCGCGAGTCGTACAACCGCGGCGCCGACGCCTTTCTGCACAAGCCGAAGGCGATGATGGAGATCGCGCAGGTGGCCAAGACTCTTCTGGAGCAATGACCGGCGGATCATGCAAGAGCACCTTGCGCTGAACTCCATTCTCGGACCGGGCGGAATCACGCCGATGTATCAGCCGATCTGCATGATCGGCGGCTCCACGCCTCCCATTCTGTCCGGTTTTGAATGTCTTTCCCGCGGTCCGATGGGCACGAACTTCGAGTCGGCAAACGTGCTCTTCGACTATGTCCGCTTGAAGCGCGAAGAGTCGCTCGTCGATCGCGCCTGCGTCTCCGCCGCACTGATGAAAGCGCCGCGCCGCGCAGATCTGCGTCTCTCAGTAAACGTTCACGCCTCCACACTTGGCCGCGATCGCGCGTTCGTTCCCTTCCTTTTCGGTTCGGCCGAGAGTAATGGGATTTCGCTCAACCGGCTGACCATCGAGATCGTGGAACACGCGCCGCCGTGGGACAACGACAGCTTTCTCACCGCGCTCGCGACGCTGCGCGAGAACGGCGTGAAGATCGCGCTCGACGACGTCGGGCTCGGCCAGTCGAACTTCAAGATGATGATCGACGTCCGCCCCGATTTTCTGAAGATCGACCGCTACTTTGTCGAGTCCTGCGACACGGATCCGAACCGCTGCGCCGTCATCGAGTCGCTTCTCTCACTCGCCTCACGATTCGGAGCGCAAGTGGTGGCCGAGGGCGTGTCGACTTCCGAGGTGATGGAGAGACTGTTGGGGATGGGCGTATCGCTCATGCAAGGCTACCTGTTCGAGAGGCCGCTGACCGCCGAGGACGCAGCGGGGTACATGCTCAACAGCGATTTAGCGCCGGCGCTGCTGCGGGCGATGCCCCCACGCGATGCCGTGCTTTAGCGCGCGGGTTTCCACTTTCAAAATGGGGTCAGGTCTACTTTTGAAAGTGCCTCCACCAGTGTTCCTGGCGCACCATCGGTTTTGGCACTTTCAAAAGTAGACCTGACCCCATTTTGAAAGTGCGATCACGCCACCACGAACCGCGCTCGTCCCTGCCGCTTCGCTTCGTAAAGCGCGCGATCGGCGCGTTCTTTCAGCGCCTCGGACGACTCGCCGGCGGCGATCGAGACGATGCCGCACGATGCGCTCAGCAATCGTGTCGAGCCGTCGTAGCGCAACGGCGTCGCGGCGAGGCGGTCGAAGATGCGTTGCAATTCCGCTTGCGCTTTGTCGATCGGAAGTCGTGGAAAGAGGATTGCGAACTCGTCGCCGCCGACGCGCGCCAGGACGTCGCAAGCGCGAAGCTCGCCGCGAATCGTGTTCGCGAACGTGATCAACGCGGCGTCGCCGGCGGCGTGTCCAAGCTCGTCGTTGATCGGCTTGAAGTAATCGAGATCGATCATGGCCATGGCGCCTCCGCCGTCATCACGCGCGCTCTCGATGTGTTGCGGCAACACCTCGGAAAGGTAGCGGAGGTTGTACGCGCCGGTCAGCGCGTCGTGAGTGGCCAGCCGTTCCAACTCGACCTCTTCCGAGATGTTGCGCAGGGTCAGAATCGTCGACGAGCTTGTCTCGCCGGCGAAACGGAAAACGACGCTCGTAGCCTCGTGCGGCTGGTTCTCGATCACGATTCGCTCGGCGACGTAGCGTGACGTCGTTCGCAGCCACCAGCGCGGAGCAAGCGTGTCGCGGCTGAGAACGATCTCCGCGTCCATACCGAAGTAGAGCGTTCCAAAAAGCTCCTCGGAACGCCGGTTCGCGTAGAGCAATCGCTGATCGGCCCCGATGATCAACACCGCATCGGGAATGGCATCGAACGCCGCCTTGAGGTAGTGCTGCTCGGTCACGTCTTCGATGACGACGAAGGCGTACGACGTGCCCTCGTGCTCGACCGTGTAGCAGCGGATGTTCGCGACGCGACCGACGCCGCCGGCGTAGTAAACCGTGTACCAGGCGGTGCCGGAACCGCGCGCGAGAAGCTGCTCCACGCGGGCCGGTTGCGAGAACTCGATCACATCGGTGAGTGCCTGCGTCGTCGGAAATGAAGCGCCGCCGAGGAATGAGCGCGCGAACGACAGGCTGCCGTCGATGACGTGGCCGGACGTGCGGTCGACGATGGCGCCCGGATGCGGCGACGCGCGCAGCACGGCCTGAAACAGCGATTCCGCGCGGCGCTTCTCGCGGCGTTGCGTGGCATGTTCCAGCTCGCGGTCGATCGCCGCGCCCAGCCGCGCCAGGCGGTCCTTCAAAAGATAGTCGTCCGCGCCGTCGCGCATCATGCCGACGGCCACGTCTTCGCCGATGGCGCCGGAAACGACGATGAAGGGGATATCGAGTTTGCGCTCGCGCACCATCGTCAGCGCTTCGGGCGCGCTGAAGCGGGGAAGGTGATAGTCGCTGATGATCACGTCCCAGCTGCCTTCGCCAAGGGCAGCAACCAGCTCCTCGGCAGTCTCGACGCGCGTCATCGACGCTGCCCAGCCGCCGCGCCTCAGCTCCAGCGCGATGTGCGCGGCATCGCGGTCGGAATCTTCGATCAGGATGAGACGAAGTGGGCGGGCCATCACATCGCCTCGCGCGCGGTGCCGCGCGTCGTGAACCAGATCGTTGCGCCTTGATCGGGCGCGCCCTCCGCCCAGGCCCGCCCGCCATGCTTCTGAATGATTTTCTGTACGGTGGCCAGGCCGATGCCTGTGCCCTCGAACTCGCGGGTCGAGTGCAGGCGCTGGAACGGGCGGAACATCTTCGCAGCATGCGACGGATCGAAGCCGGCGCCGTTGTCGCGCACGAAGTACTCCGGCCAGCCGTTGTCGTTGCGCATGCCGATTTCGATGCGCGCATGCTGCTTCTTGCTCGTGAACTTCCAGGCGTTCGTCATCAAGTTCTCGAGCACGGCGCGCAAAAGGTGCTCGTCGCCGTTCGCAACGACGCCGTCGTAGATCGTGAAATCGACATCGCGATCGGGACTCGATCGTTGCAGCGACGACGCGATGTTGCGGGCCATGTCGCTGAGGTCGACTTCTTCGCGCTGCATCTCCGCGCGCGTCAACCGCGCCATCTGCAGCAGTCCGTCGATCAGTTTCTGCATCTGCTCGCAGCCGTCGCGGATCCAATGCACGCACTCGGCGGCTTCTTCGGTCAACGTGCCCGCAAAATCTTCTCCGAGCGCCTGGGCGAAACCGCTGACGGCGCCGAGCGGACTGCGCAGATCGTGCGAGACCATGTGCGCGAACGATTCGAGGTCTTTGTTGACTGTCTCCAATTCCGCAGTGCGCCGGCGAAGCGTCACCTCGCGCTTCTGCATCTCCTCGAGCAAGTCGTTGATCGATTGCGAAAGCGGACCGACCTCGCCGCGCGGAATGGCAAGCCGGGTCGACAGCGTGTCGTCGCGCGTCGCGATGCGCACATCGTCGCGCAGTGAGCGCAGCAATCGGCGAATGCTGCCGACTAAAATCCACGCCAGCGCGCCGGCGATGATGATCGCGATTCCGGCAGCGGCGGCCGCGCCGCGCAGAAACGCGCGAGCTGGCGTCGACGCCGCGATTGCTGCCGGCTCAGCGCAGACGGTGTTGCCGCCCGAGATCGAACGGCAAACCAACTCGCCGCCGCTCGGCGAGCCGGAAACGGCCAGCACGCGGCCGTCTTTTCCGTAAACAGTGGCCGACCGAATCTGGCCCGCCGCGATCAAGGCGTCGAGCAGCGGTTGCGGCGCGTTTCCTTTTCCGATCGATGCCGCGATCGCGTCGGCGGCGTTGCCTGCAACCGACGCCTCGGTCACCGCTGCTCCGCGAGTCAAGACGGCGATCACGCCGGCCGCGGCCAGTGCTGCAATCAGGCCGGCCGCAATCACCGCCACCGTCGCCCGCCGCTCGATCGAATGCTGTGCTTGCATGGCGGCCCGTACTTTGCAAAGCGAGCTGTGCAAGAACTATCCCAGCGTTAAGTCAACTGAGTGCAGCGATGAAACGTGCGGCTTGGTGCGTGATCTTTTGCGCGTGTGGCGCCCTGACGATGGCTTCCTGCCAGGATGCTGGAAACGCGTCCGCCGCCTCGCCGCCGCGCATCGAGATCAAAGGCGCCGTCGCTCCCATCGAGGCCGTCGCCGTCTCCGCGCCGATTGAAGGCCGCGTCGCGCAGGTCAACGCCGAAGAAGGGACGATCGTGAAGCCCGGCCAGGTGCTGCTCGTCCTCACCAATCCTGCAGTCGATCGCGATCTCGCCTACGCACGAGCGCAGTTGGCCTCGGCGTCGTTGAAAATGCGCGGCCCTGCTGCAATATCTCCCTCGATCTCGCCGGAAAGAGAGAAAAATGCCGCTGCAATCATGAAGGCGAAAGAAGAGAAGGCCGCGCGCTACCGCGGTCTTCTCGCCACCGGCGACGTCTCCCGCCAGGAAGTGGCGGACGCCGAAACCGAGTATGCAATGGCGCGCCGCGAGTGGCTGGCGGAGCGTGATCAACGAGCCGCATCCGCGCCTCACGCCGATCCCGCGCTGGCGCAGGCGGAGCTCGACCGCGCGCACGCGGATCTTGTCTTCGCCGAGCACCGCCAGTCGCTGCTGACCATCACCTCGCCGGCCTCCGGCGCCGTCGCGCGTCTGCGTGTTCGCGCCGGCGACGACGTCTACATCCGCGATCCGCTCGCCGATGTCGCCGATCCATCCACCGTGCGCGTGCAAGCGCAGATTGCGCCGGAGCTGCTGCGCTTCGTACATGCGGGCGCCGTCGCCGAGGTGCGTGTGCTCACGATTCCTCCGCATCGGTTTCGTGAGCCGATCGCGCGCGTGATCGCGGCTGGTTCCGAGGGCGGGCCGGCCATCGTCGTCAACGTCCCGAATCCCGACCGGATGATGCAGCCGGGAACGCCGGCGGTCGTCACGCTGCAATGAAACGCACGCTCGCCGTCATCGTCTTGCTGTCCGCGCCGATGTTGCGCGCGGGTAGCGTGCTGACGTTCGATCAGGTGCTCTCGCGCGCCGCGCGTGCGCGAGCGTTGCCAACCGCGGCAACGAATGCCGCTGACTTGCTCGAGCGCGACAGCGAGCGCGATTTCCCGACCGTCCGCGCCGAGACCTCGGTCAGCAGCGCCGACAATCTCGATCTCTTCACGCAGAACGTTCTCCGCTTCAACGCCTTCACCGCGCTGATCAGCGTCGACTATCCGTTGCGCGACGGCGGCGTTCGCGCGTTGCAGCGTCAATCCGCACGCATTGGCGCGCTCACGTTTCGCGAGCG
>DATAMS010000088.1:0-20292 GCA_036260495.1 Thermoanaerobaculia bacterium | reverse complement strand
CGTCGCCGGCACCGCGGTGGCCGGCACGCCTCCGCGCAAAGTGACGGTGATCGTCGAGACCTGCCACGTGCATGTGCCGCGAATCCTCGCAGCGATTCAGGGAAAGCGCGTGGCTCTCCCGGACGGAGCTGTTGATGATTGAACGAATGCGTTGAGATTTCACGCGGAGACGCGGAGGACACGGGGAACTTCCTCCGCATCTCCGCGCCTCCGCGTGACAACGTTTTCTAAGAAGCCTGCGACATCAACGCGAACCCGATCATCTTGTACAGCAACCGCGCGCCAACGTTCGCGTCCCACTCGGTCTCGCCGGGAGCGATTTCGCAGAGGTCGAGGCCAACGATGCGCTTCTTTGCGCGGATGATCGCGCGCAGGATTCCGATCGCTTCGTTCCAGGAGAGGCCGCCGGGCACCGGCGTTCCCGTCGAGGGGCAGAGCGTCGGATCGAGGCCGTCGATGTCCCACGAAAGATAGACGTCGTTCGGCAACGCGCCGACGATTTCGTCAGCGATCTCTGCCCATGACACGCCTTCTTCCTTGCGCCTCGCAAGGTCGGAATCGAAGAACGTCACGATGCGACCGCCGGAATTCTCGATCATCGCCGACTCGGCGTTGCTGAGATCGCGCACGCCGAACTGCACAAGTTTGGCGACACCATCGATCTTCGTCATCACGTTGTGAAAGATCGAGGCGTGCGACCAGGTGAAGCCTTCGTACGCGTCGCGAAGATCGGCGTGCGCGTCGAGATGAAGGATGCCGAGGCCGGGATAGCTTTCGGCGTAGGCCCGGATAGCTCCGAACGGCACCGAGTGATCGCCGCCGAGGGTGACGGCCATCTTGCCGGCGTCGAGGAGCGCGCGAGTCTGTTCATGCACCCACTCATTCACCAACTCCGAGATCGCATTCACCTCGGCCACCGCTTTCCGCGTGGCGCTATCGACCGGACCGCCCTTTTCGATGACGGCGGCGGCGATCTCTTTCGCCTTCCGGTTGCAGCGCTCGATCTTCTTCGGGATGTCGAGCATGGCGATGCCCACGTCGTACGGGCGTCCGGTATCGCGATCGAAGAGATCGACCTGCTTCGAGGCCTCGAAGACGGCGCTCGGTCCGTTCGAAGTCCCGCCGCCATACGACGTGGTGGCTTCGTACGGAACGGGCACGATGACGACGCGCGCTTCGTCCGGCGTGAACGGCAAACCGTAGATGCCAGCGCCGGCGGATGCGGGAGCGTCGGGATCGAACTTCATTCTGCGAGCATACAAGAAGGCTGAAAGAGCTCTCGCCCTTTCAGCCATTCGGAAACAATTGCAGAGAGGTTCTACGGCGTCATGAAGATGTCCCACCACTTGTCCATCGTCAGAGCGAGCGCGCCTCGGGTGACCAACGTCGAGGGCTGCCAGCTATACGTAACGGGCGCGCCTTCGATTTGCGAAGGGTTCGCGTAGCCAGTCATCAAGCCGAGACTGTTGGCCACCACGATGTATCCGCGCGCCTGGGCAGGAATGTCGGAGTCATCGCTGAACGTCGTGGCGGTAACCATCGCTGCCTGCGCGTCAGCGTCTTTGCCAAGGGCGCGAACGAGCCAGGTGGCGAGATCAGCGCGCGTGACGTTGCCATTCGGCAAGAACGACGATCCGGAGTCCGTGATCGCGTTGGGAGTGGGGTCAAGAACGCCACCAGGGACGGAGGAACTGCCGGACATGACAGTGCCGCCGAGCATGAACGTGTCACGCATCGGCCCGCCCGCGGTCGTGACCGCCTGGACGTATGGCACGAGTGATTCGGGGACATCAGTGAACGGCAACAGGTTGAGCTGGCTCTGACGAATCCAGCAGTCGGACGCGAGAACGACCGCCATTTCGCCGCGCGTGACGTTGGCGTCGGGCAGGAACCCCGAGGTCGTACTGTCCATGAGCCGCAGCGTGATCGCTTTTCGGATAAAGGAAGCGTACGGCGACCCGTTTGCGTCGTCGATTCCGGAGAACGTGCCGTAGTAATTCGTGACCGAGAGGTGCAGCGTGTCCGGGACTCCGACGCCGACTGTCCCGGTCGATTGCCCTTTCAGTCCATAGATGCTTGTGAACCAGTCGCCCGCCGCCGGAGCGGCAAAGCCGAGCGATGCCTGCAATCCGTAGACGGCGGCAAGGGCGTTCGAGCCGGTCGAGGTCTGCGTTCCACTCGGATCGGTGACGGCGAGATTGAACGTGTTGGCGGAATTGTCCCAGGTCAGCATGACATCGCTTTCCACGCCGTTCGATCCGATCGCGTAGTGATGAACGGCAGGTCCGGCCGAGGGATCGAAATTCTGATCCCACGATTCGTTGCTGCTGGTGCCGGTGAAGCTGGCGTTGTAGTGCTGATTGAGGACAGCGCCGTAGACCTTCGACGGATTCTTCACGGCATCGAGACCCGCAAGCACGTTCAGGAACCCGGCGCCTACCTGATGCTGGCCGTAGCCTGCCATCGGCGTCGCCGTGGCGACGATCGCCGATTTGATCGCGTCCGGAGTGAGTGTTGGATTCGCTTCGAGCAGAAGCGCGCACGCTCCGGCAACCTGCGGCGTGGCCATCGACGTGCCGTCCATGCAGGCGTACCACGGAGTCTCGGCGACGGTCAGACCGGTGCATTGTCCTGCCTGTCCGAGCGGCGTGGCGTTGGCTTTTGTCGAGACGATGGCGACGCCGGCCGCGGTGATGGTGGGGTGATAGATCGGATCGCCGGGAATGCCGCGCGAAGAGAAGCTGGCCAGACGGCCCTGCTTGTCGGCGGCTGCGACACCGATCACCCACGGCGCATCGGCGTACGGGTTGAGCGTGTTGTTGCCGGAACCTTCATTGCCTGCCGCGAAGACGACCGTGATGCCGCGATCGTGAAGTACTTTCGATGCGACGCTGACGGGATCTTCCGGATCAAACGGTCCCGAGGTTCCCCAACTGTTGCTGACGACGCGGATGTTGTAGGTGTATTGATGCGTGAGGACGTAATCGAAACCTTCGAGCGCCCAGAGGATTGCGATCGCTTCGCCGGTGCTGACGCCAATGAGGTCTGCGCCCGGGGCGACGCCCGCGTATTTGCCGCCGCTCTCCGTACCGAGGCCGGCGATGGAGCCTGAGGCGTGCGTGCCGTGACCGGAGGTGGTATCGGAGTTGGGAAGATTCTCGAGATACGTGGGTGGAACGACGCCGTCGAAGGGCGAGCCGAGGCCTGCGCCGCCGATGAGGACTTTGACGTTCTGCTTCACATGCGTGCCGAATGGGAGGTCGGGATGGGTGGCGTCGATGCCGCTGTCGACGATGGCCACGCCGATGCCGCGTCCGGAGTAGCCGAACCCGGGCATTGTCCTCTGTTCCGAGGCGCCGATCAGGGCGGTGCCTTCGCGATTGAAGTAGCTGAGTTGTTTATTGAAGTAGATCGAGCGGACGCGAGACCCGGTGGCGATCTGCCGGATCTGGTTTGCCGTTGCCCAGACGCCAACCATCGGCAACTGGCGAAGGGCGACTCCGTAGCGGACGCCGAGCAGGCGCAGCGCGGCGAGGTCGGTGGCGGTCGGTTGGGTGTTGTAGGTGACGACGGCGGGGAGAAGCTCACCGGAAACCGACCCGAGTTTCGATTGGAGGAGTGGATCGACGACGGCGGCTTCCAAAGACAAAGCGCTAAGCGATAGAACGAGGGCGACGAGGGCGAACCGATTGATTTTGCTGAACATCGAAGCTTTTCTCCTTCTCTCTGTCGTGCATCTCACGACGATGTCCGGCATATTGCAACAGTAGTACCACTACCAAATAACGCAGGTATCCGGCCCACAATTTGCAGCATTGGGGAGCATGTTGACCAACGCTAGCAGTGGTACTACGATGTCCATCCCGATGGTTCTCGACTCCGACACCACCCATACTTCACGCTCGCGTCTGCTCGAAGCGGGTAAGACGCTCTTCGCGCAAAACGGCTACGAGCAGACTTCGACGTCGGCAATCGCCCGCGCCGCCGGCTCCTCGGAGTCGCAGCTCATGCGCTACTACGGCGGAAAAGCCGGCCTCCTGGAGGCGATCTTCAACTTCAGTTGGCTGGCGCTGAATCAGCGAATTCAGAATCGGATCGCCGCCTCCGCAGATGCGCACGAAGCGCTCGGAACGGTTCTCGATACGATGATGGAGGTCTTCTCGGCCGATCCCGAGGTGGCGTTCTTGTTCGTATTCGAAGGGCGGCGCGTGCGGACTGGTTCCGAGATCGCGTTGTCGCAGGGATTCACCGAATTCCGGGAACTGCTTCGGATGGTCGTGCGCCGCGGCCATCGCGACGGCACGCTCAAAGACGGTTACAACGACGAAGCGCTGGCCATCGCATTGATCGGATGTGCGGAGGCGCTGCTGCGAGAACGGCTGATCGCGCGGCGCGCGGGTCAGCCCGATCCATTCAACGATGAGGAGTTGAAGGCGGTGTTTCTCGCGCTTCTCTCCGGACTGTCGCGCCCGCGGCCGCCACAAGAAGAAGCGCCGGACGCCTAGTCGTCCATCGGGTTCACCGGCGGCTTGTCGGACTTCTCTGCCCGCAGAAGCGCTTCCTTGAACCTTTCGTCGAGCAGGCGGGCCCGGTCTTTCTGGCTGGCCATCTCCCGATCGAATTTCTTTTCCATCTCGCTCTTCTGCGATTCGAGTCCGGCCACCATCGATTCGAGCGAACCTCCCGCCTTTTTCTCTTTCACTTTGTGGAGGAGAACATCGCCTGAATTCCGGTCGATGATGATCGTGGCATCGCAGCAGGGACAGTTGATCTCGAAGTTGGCGGCCATGGTGAGGGGCATTTTACCTGAGGAGTGCAGGCGTCTCGCCTGCGGACGGCGAGGCGTCCCGCCTCGGCGTTGGTTTTCGCGACGTTCTTCGCATCGGTGCGAATCACGAGGCGTGCGCCGTTGTCTCGCGTTCTCGGGCCGGCGTTGGTTTGGCTGCGACGTTCTTCGCACCGCCGGGCCAACCACCGCCGGGCGGGACGCCCGGCAGCCGCGGGCGAGACGCCCGCACTCCTTGTTGCAAAGTACTTGAAAGTGTTGCAGTATGGCCTCGTTATGCGACTCTTCACTCTCGTTGCTTGCGTTTCCCTCCTCACCGGCTGTTTCGCAATCCGTCGCAACACGCCTTCGATGATCGTGGCTGCACGCGAGGGTGATGGGCCGGCGATCCGCGCACTCGTCAAGCGCGGCTGCGATCCGAACGCGGCGTACGGTCCGCTCAACTGGACGCCGCTCATGCACGCGATCTCCAGAAACCAGATCGAGTCGGTGAAGGCGCTGCTCGACTCAGGCGCCGACGTCAACAAGACGGGCGATTACGAATCGGAGCCACGAACGAAGCAGCTTGGCGTCACACCGTTAATGATGGCGGCGGGCTACGGCTACACGCCCATCGTCCAACTTTTGCTGCATCGTGGCGCCGACACGACACCAGCAGACGGCGACGGCAATCGCGCGCTCGACTATGCGCTGACCGGCACCCTCTATCGATCAGTTTTCGAGTGCCATGACAGCACGGTTCGCGCACTACTCGCAGCCCACGCGCCGCGGAACGTCAATCCGGACTCGCGCAAGTGGGCTGGGATCAAGCGGTGCGAGACTGTTGCGCTCTTGCGATGAAAAACCGTTAACCACAGAGACACAAAGGACACAGAGAAAGTCAGAAACCTTTGTGACCTTTGTGCCTCTGTGGTGATAGGTCTTAATCAAGCGCCCTGAGCAGGTCCTCGACCAGATCGTCCTTGTGTTCCAGGCCTGTCGAGATGCGGAGGAGGTTCTCGGCGGTGCGGCTGCCGGGGCCTTCGCTCGATGCGCGATGTTCGATCAGACTTTCGGTGCCGCCGAGGGAGGTGGCGCGGGTGAAGAGTTTCGTTTTGGCGGTGACAGCCAGCGCGGCTTCACGGCCACCGCGGACGTTGAACGAGAGCATGCCGCCGAACGCGGACATTTGTTTCGCGGCGATGGCATGACCGGGATGCGATTCCAGTCCGGGATAGTTCACGGCCTCCACGCGCGGGTGCGATGCGAGCGCGCGCGCCAGGACCATGGCGTTCTCGCAGTGAACACGCATTCGGGCTGGCAACGAGCGGATGCCGCGCAGGATCAGCCAGGAGTTGAATGGCGACGCCACGCCGCCCGTGATTTTGCGGCAGTGCTCGACCGCTTCGGCCAGTCCATCGCGATTCGCAAAGGCAAGTGAACCGCCCTGCACGTCGCTGTGTCCTCCGAGGTATTTGGTGGTGGAGTGCAGGACGACATCGGCGCCTTGTTCGATGGGACGCTGCAACGCCGGCGTGGCGAATGTCGCGTCTGCGATGAGGATCGCGTTGGCTTCATGCGCGATGCGCGCGAGCGCGGCCACATCCGCGATCTTCATCAGCGGATTCGATGGCGACTCGCACCAGATGGCGCGTGTTGACGGCTGAACCGAGGCTTGAACGGCATCGAGATCGTCCATCGCTACAAAATCGAAGGTCAGGCCCCAGCGATTCAGGTACTCGCCGGCCAGCGCGCGAACGCCGTAGTAGCTCTCGTCCTGCAGCAGCACATGCGATCCGGCCGGGAGCGATTGCAACAGGCACGTCGTCGCGGCCATCCCCGAGGCGAAGGCAAGCGCGTGTGATGCGGAATCGATCGCCGCGAGCGCGTCCTCAAGACGTTCCTGGGTCGGATTTCCATCGCGGATGTAACTGAATCCGTGCGATGGCTCGCCATCCTCGGCGCGCCGCTCGAACGTCGTCGAAAGATGAATCGGAGCCGCGATTGCACCAGTTTCGTCAACACCTGCTCCGGAATGAACAGCCTTCGTTTCGAATCGCATGGCGGAAGGATAAACTGTGAGCACTCGTCCAACGTACTCAGGTTCCCATGCCACGCCGGTCCGCGTTTCTGGCTGCTCTTTTTTTCATGACTGCGGCGGTAGTACTTGCCCAGCCTGTGATGACCTATGTGTACAACGCCCCCGAATCGGCGCTGGACGTGCGCTATCAGTATCACTGGGAGATCTTGCGAACGGCACTGGAAAAGACGACGCCGAAGTGGGGACCGTTTCGGATGGTCAAGTCGGAACTGATGACGGAGCGCCGCCAGGCTCTCGAGTTGAAGAACGCCACCGGCAAGCTGACCGTGATGTATCTCAGCACGACGCCGGAGCTCGAGCGCAATCTCATCCCCATCCACATCCCGGTCGACAAGAACCTCGGCGGATACTGCGTCTTCCTGATTCGCAAGGATGAGCAAGCGCGATTCGCAAACGTTCGCACGCTGGCCGCTCTTCGCAAGTTCACGTTCGGACTCGGACTCGGCTGGATCGATGTCGACATCCTCAAGGATGCCGGACTGACGGTGGTGACGGGATCGAGCTACGACGGCCTTTTCGAGATGCTGGCCAGAAAGCGGTTCGACATTTTTTTGCGCGCGGCAGTGGAAGTGCTCGACGAATACGATCAGCGCAAGAGTCACCTCCCCGATCTCGATATCGAAAAGAACCTCATCCTCTACTATCCGCTGCCGATGTATTTCTGGTTTCCGAAGACGGCGGAAGGGCGGCGCTTGGCAACTCGCGCGGAGGCAGGGATGCGGATGATGATCGCGGATGGAACATATGACCGCATCTTCGACAAATACCAGCGCCACAAGATCGAGCGGCTGCGATTGAAGAGCCGGCGGATCATCAGGATCGGCAATCCGTTTCTCGGGCCGGAAGTCCCGTTCAGCGACAAGCGGCTCTGGTTCGATCCGCAAACGTACAAGTGATGCCCGCACGCAGATCGTCGCTCGCTATGGTCGTTGCCGCAACGCTGGTCGCGGTGACGACTCTGTTGCTCGGCACGTACGGAATCATCAGCTACCGGCTGGACGCAAAGGCGCAACGGGCCTCACTCCAAAGCCTAACCGCGCGTCAGGCAGACGAGCTTTCCGTAGCACTGGCCCTCCCCGTCTGGAACGTCGATCGCGCGCAGATCGACAAAGTGATCGAAGCGATGTCCCAGCCCAAATCGGTCCAGGGAATCTCCGTTCACACCGCTGACGAGGACGTTGGCCGTCTGCGCAACGCCGATGGGAAGTTCAGGCCGTGGGATGGGAAATCCACTCCCGAGGACATGCTCGTCGAAGAGAGGGTAATTAATTTCAACGACAAGCCGATCGGAAAGGTGCGCCTCCTGGTGACGCAGCAATACTTTCGCAACGACCTTCGCATGTCGCTCATCCGCATCGTGACCATGATCGTCGTCGTCGATGCACTGCTCGTCCTCGGCACGTATTTCATCCTCCTGCGCGTCGTGGTTCGTCCTCTGACCGAGATCGAAAAATATGCCGTCGCCGTCAGCACGGGAGTGGGACCGCAAAATGCGCCGCAGCCGAAATCGCTTTTCACGGCCGATCTCGAGAATCTCCGTTCCAGCATCGCCGCGATGGTTCGTCAACTCGACCATCGTTATGCCGAATTGAAAGAGCAGGAAGAGTTCACGAATACGGCGATCAATGCGATGACCGGCATCTTCTTCGTTCAGGATCGGGAGGGACGCTTCATCCGGTGGAACGAGAACATGGAGCGCCTGGCTGTGGGCGAGCAACTTCTGGCGGACCGCTCCGGCCGGCCGCTCCTTTATCCTGAAGATCGCGAGTACGTCGAACAAAAGATCGTCGAGGTATTCGAAGCCGGTCAGGCCGAGGTGGAAACGCGCCTGATGTTCCTCGGAGAGCTCAGGAACTACGTGCTCAACGCGCGGCGCATGGACGTCCGCGGCCAGCCGTTCATGGTGGCGACCGGCGTCGACATCACGGAGCGCCGGCAAGCCGAGGCGGAACAGCGGCGGCTGCAGAGCGAGATCGCGCGATCGGCGGCCGAGTGGAAAGAGACGTTCGACACCGTCACCACCCCGATTCTGATCACCGAGGAAAACGGCGCGATCGTCCGCGTGAACCGAAAGGCTCTGGAACTGACCGGCCTGTCCGAGGAGCAGATCAGCGGGATGCCCATCGCACAACTCGCCGCACACGAGCCGTGGCACACCGCGGGACAGCTCGTCTCGTACATCGCCAACGAACGGCACGGAACATCGGCGGAAACGAAGGACCCCGACGGCAGAACGTGGGACATCAACGTCTCGCACTTCTCCGCGCCGAACGATGGCTCCGGCCGTTTCATCCTCGTGTTGTGGGAGATCACCGGCATCGTGGAGTTGCAGGAATCGTTGCGCCGGAGCGAGACGCTGTCGGCAATGGGAAACCTCGTCGCCGGCGTCGCACACGAGGTGCGCAATCCGCTCTTCGGCATCTCCGCGACGCTCGATGCCTACCAGGACGAAATGAGCAGGCCGGGCTACGTCGAGTTCGCGGCGACGCTGCGGCAGGAAGTGAATCGTCTGATTCACCTGATGAAGGAGTTGCTCGAATACGGCAAGCCCGGCGCGCTCTCGATCGAGCGCGGGCACATCCGCGACGTCGTCGCACAAGCAGTGGAAAGCCGGCAGCAGGCAGCTCGCGCGGCAACGGTGCGCATCGTCAGTCACATGACCAACGGGATTCCGACGTTGCTGATGGACTCCTCGCGGCTGCGCCAGGTATTCGAAAACCTGATCGACAACGCCATCCAACACTCGGGGCGCGGCGGGAAGGTGCAGATCGGCGGATCGATCGTCGAACACGCCGGCCGTCATTGGGTGGAATGCCGCGTCGATGATGAGGGCCAGGGCTTCGCTCCGGAAAATCTCGAACGCGTTTTCGAGCCGTTCTTCACGATGCGCGAAGGCGGCACTGGCCTCGGCCTCTCGATCGTGCAGCGCATCGTCGAAGAGCATTCCGGAAAAGTGTTCGCCGCGAACCGTCCTGAGGGCGGCGGCAGCATTCGCGTCCTCTTCCCGCTCGCCGGCAACGGGACCGCGGCGAAAAGTGTCGCATCATGACGGACATGACTCGAAACCGCGTGCTGATCGTCGACGATGAACCGTCGATCCGGATGGCCATTCGCCGCTTTCTCACGACCTCGGGATTCGAAGTCTCCGATGCCGACAACCGCAGCTCGGCGCTGGCACTGGCGCGCAAGGAGCGCCCCGACGCGATCATCCTCGATTACAAATTGCGCGACTGCACGGCGCTCGACCTGCTGCCGCAGTTTCTGGCTATCGATGCCGAGGTCGCCGTCATCGTGCTCACGGCGCACGGGAGCGTCGAGCTGGCGGTCAGCGCGATCAAAGAAGGCGCGCAGCAGTTTCTGACCAAGCCGGTCGAGCTGCCGACGCTGCTGGTCATCCTCAACCGCACCCTCAACACACAGCGCAGCCGGCAAGCCGATCAGGCCGACCGGAAGAAAGAATCGCGCGACGTTCTCGATCCGTTCGCCGGCACGAGCGCCGCGGTTCGCCAGCTCGAATCCGACGTCGATAAGATCGTCTCCACTGATCGCCCGATCCTGATTCAGGGCGAGACCGGCACGGGAAAAGGGATCCTGTCGAACTGGCTTCATCGCAACGGCCGGCGGAAGCAGGAGCCGTTCGTCGATCTGAATTGCGCAGGTTTGTCGAAAGACTTTCTCGAGTCGGAGCTCTTCGGGCATGAGAAAGGCGCGTTCACCGGCGCCGTGCAAGCGAAACAAGGCCTCTTCGATCTGGCGCACCGAGGGACGCTGTTTCTCGACGAGATCGGCGACGTCGATCTGCAGGTGCAGCCGAAGCTGCTCAAAGTCCTCGAAGACAAACGCTTTCGCCGCCTGGGCGA
This sequence comes from Thermoanaerobaculia bacterium, assembly GCA_036260495.1. GTDB lineage: Bacteria > Acidobacteriota > Thermoanaerobaculia > Gp7-AA8 > Gp7-AA8 > JADGNZ01. The sequence goes on along the minus strand of DATAMS010000088.1, from coordinate 9,566 downwards.
TGTGAAGGATCGCTTCGCCGATGTACGACTGATCGCAGCGACCCATCACGACATGAACAATCTGGTGCGGACCAGACGCTTTCGCGAGGACCTCTACTTCCGCATCAGCACGATCGTCCTTCGTCTGCCGGCGCTGCGCGAACGGCCGGAGGACATCGAAGCGCTGGCCAATGATCTTCTCGCCCGAATTTCCCACGAGCTCGGCCGCTCCGGAACGAGCCTTGCCGCCCCCGCCGTCCGCGCGTTGCAGCAGTACTCATGGCCAGGCAACATCCGCGAGCTGAAAAACGTGCTGGAACGCTCGCTGCTCTTGAGCGAGCGAGACGAGATTCAGCGCAACGATCTCCGCTTCGAACATCCGACATCCGAGGGAGCGGCGGAGGACACGCGCCTGACCCTGACCGAGGTCGAAGCGCGCCACATCACGCGCGTCCTGAAAGAAGAAGACGGCGTCATCGACCGCGCCGCCAAACGCCTCGGCATCACAAGAAACACGCTCTACTACAAAGTCCGCAAGCACCGAATCGCACTGCGCAAAGGTGCCGGCGGGGATGCCGCTGACAGCGACAGCCGCGTGTAGCCGGACCATTCGCGCACTACCCAACCGTCATTTCGAATCGGCGAGCAGATCGCGCCAGGAGAGCGTGTGCACTTCGCCGCTTTTTACGTCTGGAAGTATTTTCAAGAGCGTCGGGACGAGCTCACGAAGGTGCCGCAGACGCGCCGATCGCGCCCGCAAAACGACAACGGCAATGTCAAAGCGCACGACGTTTTGCTGGAAAGAGAGATTCTTGTCCGTAGTTACGAGAACATCGAACTGCTGCTCGGCGAGTTTGAGCAACGCACCGTTGACGGTCTCACTCCATCCCGCCTGGCGCACGGTCTTCACATCATGGCCCGGCAGGTCTCGAAGAAGACGCCAATCGACACACTCATCGATCAGAATTTTCATCCGGTTTCTGCCAGCACGCGCGCTTTGGTTTCCTCGAGAAACGTAATCACTTGCTGGCGGCTCACTGAAGGAAAGCCTTCGAGAAAGTCCTCGATCGATTCGCCGCCTTCCAAATAATCAAGGAGGTTCTCGATCGGAACGCGCGTTCCGGCGAAGACAGGCGTTCCACCCATCACATCGGCTGAGGATGCGACGACCATGCTCTTCATCCCGCGAAGTATCGCCAATTTCGTTCGCGACGCAAAGCCCGCCTCCGCGCCCACGAATAGCATCCCCAACCCCCAAATCCCCTGCCCAAAGATTCGAAAAGCGTGTTCGAATAATTGAAATCCACGCCGATTCCAATCTCGATCAGTCGGTCTAATCCATTGAACCGATAGATGTTTGCGGTCCGCTGAGACCGTGCCAGGACGTGGCTGTGCCGTTGCGATAGACGGCGGTCATGAACCCTTGCACACAATCCCGTCCCAGCCCGAGGATGCTGCTCGTTGAAGACGAGGTCGTCCTTCTTTCGGCTCTCAAGAAGTACTTCACTCGCGAAGGATATGAGGTCGATTGCGCACGTGAGCTCGAAGAAGCGGAAGCGCTGATCGCGACCTCGTTCTACGACGTCGTCATCGCCGATCTTCGTCTTTCCGGGACCTATGCGGTCGAAGGTCTGGCGATTCTGCGCTTCGTTCGCCACAACTCGCGTGGCACGCGCGTCATCATCCTGACCGCCCACACCGCGCCCGGAATTCAGCGTAGCGCGCAGGCTCTCGGTGCCGAGGCGTTTCTGCCGAAGCCGACGCCGCTGGCGGACATTGCGGCATGCATCGACCGGCTGATGGGGGTGGCATCGTGACGCGCCACACGCTCATCGACGACATCTTCGCGCCGGGCGGTCTCACGATTCTGTTCCAGCCGATCTTCGAGATCGTGAACGGCGATCCGGTGCTCTTCGCGCTCGAAGCGCTGTCCCGCGGACCGAAAGGCTCGAACGTCGAGTGCGCGAACGTGCTGTTCGAGTACATCCGGCGCAAGGGTAAGGAGACCGAGGTCGATCGCGTGTGCATCGCACGCGCGGTTGCGGCGGCGGCGGGCGTGCCGGGATCGCCGGCGATCTCGATCAACGTTCACGCGTCGACGCTCGAGCGCGATCCGCACTTTGCCGCGTTTCTCAGTGACGTCTGCAGCCGAAACGGTGTGCAGGTCTCGCGAGTGATTCTCGAGATCGTGGAGCAGCAGAAGTTCTTTGACGAGCGCGCGTTCTTCGCCGCCCTCACCGACCTTCGCAACCTCGGCGTTCGCATCGCGCTCGACGACATCGGCATCGGCTACTCCAGCCACCGCATGCTCATCGAAGTCCGGCCGGACCTTTTCAAGATCGATCGTTACTTCATCACTGGAAGCGCGGAGAACGAGTACTCACGCGCCGCCATCGAATCGATCGTCCTGCTCGCCACACGCCTCGGTGGACGTGTCGTCGCCGAGGGCATCGAGGCGCCTGCCGACTTCGAGACCGTCACCGCGCTCGGCATCGACCTCGTGCAGGGCTACTACTTCGCTCGTCCCTCTTTCCCGGCATCGTTCGGTGCCGCACCCACTCATTACGAATCGTCCGCGACTCACTGAAAAGGAGCAATGCTCATGAACCGAAAAAAGATTCTGCTTGTCGATGACTCCAGCACGATCCTCATGATGGAGAAGTTCATCCTGAGGAACGGGCCCTACGATCTCGTCACTGCGACGAACGGTGAGGAGGGCGTGCGGAAGGCTTCCGAACATCATCCCGATCTCATTCTTCTCGACGTGATCATGCCGAAGATGGGCGGCTTCGAAGCGTGCCGGCTGATCCGCAGCGCCGAGGACACGAAGGAAATCCCCATCATCATGGTCACGACGCGCGGCGAAGCAGCCAACGTCGAAGCCGGCTGGGCGAACGGCTGCACCGACTACGTGACCAAGCCGATCAACTCGATCGAGCTGCTCGCGAAAGTCCGCAACTTCCTCGGCGACGCTGCCTCGGAGGTGCTCCAGTGAGCGCGGACGATAAGAACCGTTCGTACGTCACCGTCGTTCGCGAAGAGCTGCAGCAGTACACGCAGGGACTTCTTCGCGAGAACGAAAAACTCCGGGCCATGGCCACTGCGCTCGAAAGCGACAAGCGCCGCCTGGAGCTGGAGATCATCGAGGCGCGCGTCGTTCTCGATCAACAGGAAGAGCTACGCAAGGCCACGGAAAACTTCGAGGCCGCGCGCGCGGAGATGCTGACCGAGGTTGCGCGGCTCGTGCAGGCGCGCGACGCGGCAACACGCGAGCTCGATCTTCTTCGCACCCGCATCGGCGACGTCGAGCGCGAGAACGAAACGTACGCCGCGCAATACCACCAGATCGAAAACCAGAGCAGCAACCTGTCGAACCTCTACGTCGCCTCGTATCAGCTTCACGCCAGCGTGGAGCGGGAGACTGTGCTCAGCACGATTCAGGAGATCGTCGTCAATCTGATCGGCTCCGAAGAAGTAGCCATCTTCGAATTCTACGAGGACGCGCGCGAGTTCCGGCTCTCTTCGTCGTTCGGCGTCGACAGGCTGCGGCTGAAGAGCTTCAAAGCCGGCAGCGGTCCGATCGGCAAATGCCTCAACGGCGGCGAGGTCTTCGTCAACGACGAAGTCGCCGGCGGCGACGACAAGCTCACCGCGTGTGTTCCGCTGAAGATCGGCGAGCGCATCATCGGCGCCATCCTCGTCTTCCGTCTGCTCGAGCACAAACAGGCGCTGCAGGCCGTCGATCACGAGCTGTTCGAGCTGCTCTCGATTCACGCATCGACCGCGCTTTACTGCGCCAACCTTCACAGCCAGGTGGCCAATACGCCGTTGGCGGTGCTTGCATGAGCGCGCTCGAAGCAGGCGGCGAGCTGCCGATCGATGAAGGCGATGTCATGAAGCGCGTCTATCTCTATCCGGGACAGATCGTGACCTCGGGCCAGCCGCTCATGGTCAGCACCATCCTCGGTTCGTGCGTCTCGATTTGTCTCTGGGATCCGGCTGCGAAGATCGGCGGCATCAATCACTATCTGCTTCCGAACAATCCACTCCCCAATAATTCGAACGGCCAGTCGGACCTTCGCTATGGCAACACGGCGATCGAACGGCTGATCGAAAAACTCCTCGGGCTCGGAGTTAAGAAGCAGCGGATCGTGGCCAAAGTCGTTGGCGGCGCGTCGATCCTCACCAGTTTCACGGACACGCGCAAGTCGATCGGCGACCAGAACGTCGACGTAGCCCGCACCCTTCTCGGCAAACACGGAATCAACGTCAGCGGCGAGCAGACCGGGGGCACGCGCGGGCGAAAACTTCTCTTCCACACCGGCAACGGCTGCGTCTTCAGCAAGGAGATTTGACGATGAACGCCTTCCCCATCAGCGACGCCGATCGCCTGCAGCTCATCGATGCGTTCGTCGCCGAGACCGACGACGTTCTCGACGAGATCGAGCAGCTTCTGCTTCGTCTCGAACAGAACCCGGAAGAAGACCAGCTCCTGCACGAGATTTTCCGCGGCGTACACACGCTGAAAGGCAACGCGGCGTGTTTGCAATTCGATGAGCTCACGCGCTTCGCACACGTCATGGAGGAGTTGCTCGACGGCATGCGCGAAGGACGGCTCGACGCCACCACCGCGCACGTCAGTCAGTTGCTCGACGCCGCGGACGCGTTGCGCGACATCGCCGTGCGCTCGGTCAACGGCGACGGCACGCTGAGCGAGCGGCAGGAAGAGCTCCTGGCGCAAGTCGCCGCGTGGCAGACCAACGGCGGCAAGACGAGCAGCACGATCGCCGGCAACGGTACCGCGGCCGCGCAAGAGCCGGCGCGCGCGTCGCGTCCGGCGCGCAGCCTGCGCGTCGGCATCGACAAGCTCGATCGCATGCTCAACCTCGCCGGCGAGATCGCCACCATCCGCGGCACAGTGCGTCAGCTCGTCGAGCAGAGCGGCAACGACGAGAAGACGCTCGACGCCGTTCGCGAGCTCGATCGCCTCAGCTTCGACTTGCAGGAATCGATCATGAACGTGCGGCTCGTGCCGGTCGGGCCGTCCCTCCGGCATTTTCATCGCGTCGTGCGCGACCTCGCTTCGTCGCAGGACAAGCGCGTGATGCTCGTGCTCGAAGGCGAAGACGTCGAAGTCGACACGACCGTCATCGAACAGTTGAAAGATCCGATCACGCACATGATCCGCAACGCGGTCGATCACGGGATCGAGCTGCCCAATGTGCGTCTCGGGAAGGCGAAGAATCCCATCGGCACGATCCGCATCGCCGCGGCGCACGACTCCGGCGGCATCATCGTCCGCTTCTCCGACGACGGTGCGGGCTTGAACGACGCCAAAATCGCCGAGCGCGCCCGCGCACTCGGGCTCGATCCCGAACGGATGTCGCGTCAGGACCTTTGGGACCTGACGCTCCGTCCCGGATTCTCGACCGCGAGTCAGGTCACCGATCTCTCCGGCCGCGGCGTGGGGATGGATGTCGTCCGTCGCAACGTCGACTCGATGCGCGGAACGCTCCGCGTCCACTCGGAGCCGGGCGCCGGAACGACCGTCGAGATCCGCCTGCCGTTGACGGTCGCGGTCATCGAAGGCTTCGCGGTCGGTGTCGCGGACGAGACGTACGTGATTCCGATCGACAACGTCATCGAATGCACCGAGATGCCTGCTGGCGGCAACGACGCCAGCGGAGTCATCGACCTTCGCGGCGAGCCGCTGCCGTTCCTTCGCATCCAACGCATCTTCGGCCTCGACGCCTCGCCGCACGCACGCGAGAACGTCGTCGTCGTCGAGCACAAAGGCGGTCGCGGACGCGCCGGAATCGTCGTCGACACACTCTTCGGAAGCAGTCAGGTGGTCATGAAACCGATGGGCCGTTTCCTGCGGCAAGTCGACGGCGTGGCCGGTTCCTCAATCCTCGGAAACGGGCGCGTGGCCCTGATCCTCGACGTCCAACAAATCATCAATCGGGCTGCGGAGGCCGCGGCAACTCAAGCAAGGAGTCATTCATGAGCTTCAATATCCGCCGCCGGCTCGTCGCCGGATTCCTCACGGTTGTCATTCTCGGCGCGGGCGTCTGCTTCGCCGTCCTGCAACTGCTCACCACCAGCATCCGGCAGCTCGAGAGCGTCGTCACTGTCTCCGATGCCATTCGCGAACGCGGCCTCAAGCTCCGCTTCGACATGATGACGATGAGCGACGGCATGCGCGGCTACCTCCTCGATCCAGAGGACAAAAAAGAATTCCAGCGGAAACGCGATGCCGACGACGAGTTCAACAAGGACGTCCTCGAGATTCAGAGGCTGGCTCCCGCGGGCGAAGTTCGCGACCTGATCGGACGCGCCGCCGAGATGGACTCGCAGTCCGTCAACCGCCTCGAAGACGAGGTGCTGCAGCTCGTCAGCGACAAGAAGATCGAGCTGGCCAAGCAGAAATACATCACCGAATACCTCCCCGTGCGCCACACGCAGGAAGAAGTCATCGCCCAGATGGAGAAGGCCACCGACAAACTGGCAACGCAGGCCTTCACCGCCGCGCAGAGCCGCTATCAAACGGCGCTCATCCTCACCTACGTGCTGGTCGCGCTCCTCGTGATCATCGGAACGACTCTTTCGATCCTGATCTCCGCCGCCATCGCCAAGCCGGTCGTTCGCATGGCGCAGTCGGTGCGCCGCGCGGCCAAAGGCGACGTCGGCGATGAGCTGGAGTTCGACGATCGCGCCGACGAGCTCGGAGAACTGAGCCGCTCGATGAACGCGATGTACGCGTACCTGACATCGATGGTCGCGACGGCGGAGCGCATCGCCGCCGGTGACCTGAGCGTCGACGTGCAGCCGCGTTCCGAGGCTGACAGCTTCGGTATCGCATTCTCGAAGATGGTGGCGCGGCTCGTCGAAGTCATCGGCCAGGTTCGCTCCGCATCCGGCTCGCTTTCGTCCGCGGCCTCGCAGGTGTCGGCGACCGCACAGACCGTATCCAGCGGCAACAGCCAGCAGGCCGCGGCGGTGCAGGAGACGACGTCGAGCCTCGAGCAGATGAACGCCTCGATCGCGCAGAACGCGCACAACAGCCGGCAGACCGAATCGATGGCGGTGAAGGGATCACGCGACGCCGAAGAGACCGGAGCCGCGGTGCAGGAAACGGTGGAAGCGATGAAATCGATCGCCGCCAAAGTCTCCATCATCGAAGAGATCGCCTACCAGACGAACCTGCTCGCGCTGAACGCCGCCATCGAAGCGGCGCGCGCCGGCGAGCATGGCCGCGGCTTCGCAGTGGTCGCCACCGAAGTCCGCAAACTGGCTGAGCGCAGCCAAAGCTCCTCGCGCGAGATCGGTGCACTTGCCGCTGCCAGCGTGAAAGGCGCCGATCGCTCCGGAACGCTGCTCTCCGAGCTCGTGCCCGCGATCCGCCGCACGTCGGAGCTCGTGCAGGAAGTGGCCGCGGCATCGAACGAACAAGCCGGCGGCGTGGCTCGCATCAATCGCTCCCTGATGCAGGTCGATCAAGTCACCCAACGCAACGCCTCGGCATCCGAAGAGCTGGCCGCAACGGCCGAAGAAATGGCCGCGCAGGCCGATGGTCTTCAAGGCCTCGTCGAGTTCTTCCGCATCGGAAACGAACAGAAATTGCCGGTAGCGCACAAGCCGGCCGTCGTCGCGGCAAAAGCTCCACTCGTCGTCAAGCCATCGAAAGGCAACGGAAACGGCGGCGCGCACTACGCCGATTTCGGGAGCTTCTGAACATGAAACGACTGCTCAGATTCTTCGCCCGAATCCTCGCGCGGTTCGCGCCAGGCCGCGCGCGCAAACGCAAACGCTCGGTGCAATACCTGCTCTGCCTGATCCTCGTTGCGTTGCCGCTGGCAGCCGAGACGCCCACACCGATTCAGGACAACAGCTTTCTCATCGAAGAGGCATACAACCAGGAAGCCGGCGTCGTGCAGCACATCCAGACGTTCTCGCGTGCCACGCGCGGCGGCGACTGGGCCTACACCTTCACCGACGAATGGCCCGCACCTGGGTTGAAGCATCAGCTCAGCTACACGCTGCCGGTCGCACAGATCGACGGCGCGCACGGTGCCGGCGACGTCGCCCTCAACTATCGCTATCAATGGATCGGTGACGGCGACTCGCGTCTAGCCGTCTCGCCGCGAGTAACAGTTCTTCTTCCGACCGGTAACTCGCGCCGCGGCCTCGGCAACGGCGGCGTTGGTTGGCAGGTGATGCTCCCCGCCAGCACGGTCCTCGCGCCGTCGCTCGTCGCGCACTGGAACCTCGGCGCAACCGTGACTCCATCGAACAACACGCACGCAATCACGGCCGGACAGAGTTTCGTCTGGCTCGCGAATCCCCGCTTCAAGGTACTCGTCGAGAACCTTTGGACTCGTACCTCCGATCGAGCGGGACATGAGTCGCAATTCACGGTGAGTCCCGGCATCCGATGGTCGTATGACCTTCCCCACCATCTCCAGGTCGTTCCGGGAATCGCATTTCCCATGACCAATCACGGCGGCGGAAAGTCGCTGTTTCTCTACCTCAGTTTCGAGCACCCATTCAAACAACTACAAGGAGCAACCAATGTGCAGTAACTACAAAACCGTAACCCGCGTATTTGCGGTAGCACTCATTTCCATTGCCTGCATCACCTCGGCATCCGCAGCGACACTCTCCGCAGAAACGTGGCGCAAAGCGGTCAACGAGAATGCCGCCAGCCTCAAGAAAGGCGATTACAACAACTCACTCACGACAAGCGACCGCGTCCTCGCCGAAATGGTCAAATTCCTCGGCGCTGGCTCAACCGAGGATGAAATACTGGCTACTGTGCTGACGCAAAAAGCGCTCGCTCAGGCCGGACTCGGAAACATTAACGAAGCGCTCTGGTATTGGTATATCGCGCAGGAGATTTCACCGGCCGCGGCCAAGAGCGATCTCTCAGGCTTTGGCGCTCCTGGCGAATTTCTCAAACGTCATCCCTTTGTGATCGCGGATCCAAATCCCGGTCGCGGAACGACACCGGCACGCGTTCTCAAGCAGGTCGTACCAACCTTTCCGTCCGGCGCTTCGCGGTTTGGCGCGGGCGATCTCATCGTCCACATCGTCATCGATCGCAATGGCTCGCCAACCTTGCCGCATATCGTTCATCCGCTTCCCGCGCCGACGCTTTCCTTCGTCGCGCTCGAGGCTCTGAAACACTGGCAGTTCGCGCCCGCGAAGCAGAACGGCGACTCGGTTTCCTTCCCCTTCAATCTCACGGTTCATTACAAACTGTAGCAGCGAGACGGCCTTGCACAAAGACTCGAAAAGCGTGTTCGAATAATCGAAAACCCCGCGCGATCAAGATTCGGAGCGCACCAGCAACTCGCGTTTATCCAATTAGTTAGCTCCCATGCCGGAGGTTTGCGTCAAGTGGTCCCGTCGTTGCGATCTTCGGTAGTCAGACAAGTCATTTCCCCCCGTCAATCATCAACCGCCGGACCTAACCATTCATCAGGAGCATCGAAACCATCATGTTCACCAACTGGAAAATCGGAAAGAGACTGGGGCTGGCCTTCGGGATCAGCATCATCCTGGTCGCAGTCGTCGCAGTCGCCGGC